>NZ_JBLTJC010000097.1:0-32006 GCF_048158785.1 Streptomyces colwelliae
CCTAGGACTACGCGAGCGCGGTGAACCATGTCCTGTGGGAGGACCTCGGCCGGCCCCGGCCCCGATCCGCGTGACCGTGTGGGGGGAGAACCGCCACGAGAAGATCGAGGAGCACGTGGCCAAGATCTACCCGCAGGGCATGCACAGCACGATCGCCGCGGGCATCAAGGAGAACCTCGGCGACGCCTGCGCCGTACGCACCGCGACACTGGACGACCCCGAACACGGCCTGACCGAAGAGGTGTTGGCCTCGACCGACGTCCTCACCTGGTGGGGACACGCCGCCCACGCCGAGGTGTCCGACGAGGTCGTGGAACGCGTGCACCGGCACGTGCTGTCCGGCATGGGCCTCGTGGTCCTGCACTCCGGCCACTGGTCGAAGATCTTCGTCAAGCTCATGGGCACCAGCTGCACCCTGCGCTGGCGCAACGAGCACGACCGCGAACTGGTGTGGACGGTGAACCCAACACACCCCATCGCCAAGGGAGTTCCGCATCCGCTCGTCGTCGAGGAGGACGAGATGTACGGGGAGTTCTTCGACATCCCCGTCCCGGACGAGCTGGTGTTCGTCAGCTCGTTCACGGGCGGTGAGGTGATCCGCAGCGGCTGCACGTTCCGCCGCGGCCACGGCCGGATCTTCTACTTCAGCCCCGGCGACCAGGACTACCCCGTCTACCACAACAAGGACATCCGCCGGGTGATCGCCAACGGCGTCCAGTGGGCACGTACAGACCGGCCCGAGCGCAGCCACCCGGTACTGCTGCGCTACGACACCGACGACTTCTTCAACGGCGTGGACTACTCGGGGCCGCTCCGATGACCCACCGGACCATCCTCTGCGGGCCCGACAACCCCCTGCGCGTGCTGGTGGTCGGGGCCGGTTCCATGGGACAGCAGTGGCTGACCACCGTAACCGCCGCGCCCGAGACCGAACTCGCCGGCATCGTCGACCTCGACCTGGACGCGGCCCGGCGGTCCGCCACCGATCTGGGCCGGCCGGACCTGCCGGTCGGCTCCGACGCGGTCGCGCTCGCGGCCGGCACCGGCGCCCAGGCGATCATCAACGTGACGGTCCCTGTGGCCCACCACCCCGTCACCACCGCCGCGTTGTTCGCCGGGCTGCCCGTCCTCGGCGAGAAGCCGATCGCCGACACCCTGGCCCACGCCCTGTCCCTGGCCGCCGCGTCCGAGGTGAGCGGCGAACTGTTCATGGTGAGCCAGTCACGGCGCTGGAACCCCCAACTCTTCGCCCTGCGCGGCATGTTGGGGGACCTCGGTGCGATCGGCACGCTGACAACCGAGTTCTTCAAGGCTCCGCACATGGGCGGTTTCCGCGAGGAGATGGCGTACCCGCTGCTGATCGACATGGCGATCCACGCCTTCGACTCGGCCCGCTTCCTGCTCGGCGCGGACCCGGTCTCCGCCTACTGCCAGGCGTACAACCCGCCGTGGAGCTGGTACGACGGCGACGCCGCCGCGAGCGCCGTCTTCGAGATGGAGGGCGGTACGCGCTATGCGTACAACGGCAGTTGGTGCTCTCCGGGCGCCGAGACCTCGTGGAACGGAGTGTGGCGGGCGAGCGGCGAGAAGGGCTCGGCGCAGTGGGACGGCGACAACGAGCCCGTGCTCGTGGCCGACGTACAACCCGCCGAGCGGCCCCGCTCCCCGTACTCCGACATCGCCGGAGCGCTGCGGGTCTTCGTCGAGTCGCTGCGGACCGGCAGCACGTCCATGGGTGAGGTGCACGAGAACACCATGAGCCTGGCGATGGTCGAGGCCGCGGTGGAATCGGCCCGGACCGGACAGCGCGTACTCGTCGACGACGTCCTCGACCAGGCGTACGCGACGGCGCTGCGCGAGGAGGACCGTCCCAACGTCCGTGCGGCCCTTGCCAGTTGGCCATCGGTCCGCGGCGCCCTCGCCCCGCACCGGACACCGCCCGCAGCCGCAGCCGCGTCCGCCTGACGCCCTACCGATACGGAGACCCCGTGCCCAGCCCTTCACCCGACCCCGCTCCCGGCCGCCCCCGCCTCGGGGTGGCGATGATCGGCCACTCGTTCATGGGAGCCGTGCACTCCCAGGCTTGGCGCACCGCGCCCCGGGTGTTCGACCTGCCCTTCGACGTCGACATGACCGTCGTCTGCGGCCGTGACCCGAAGGGTGCGGCGCGGGCCGCCGAGCGGCTGGGGTGGGGTGACTGGGCGGCCGACTGGCAGGAGGTGGTACGACGCGACGACGTGGATGTCGTCGACATCTGCACACCCGGCGACTCCCACGCCGACATCGCGATCGCCGCGCTGGCCGTCGGCAAACACGTGCTGTGCGAGAAGCCCCTCGCCAACACGGTCGAGGAGGCCGAGCGCATGGCCGCCGCCGCGCAGGTCGCCGCCGAGTCCGGCGTCCGGTCGATGGTCGGCTTCAACAACCGGCGCGTGCCCGCCTTGGCGCACGCCGCGCGGCTGATCGCCGAGGGCCGGATCGGCGAGGTGCGGCACGTCAGGGCCCAGTACCTCCAGGACTGGATCGTCGACCCCGAGTTCCCGCTGGTGTGGCGGCTGCGCAAGGAACGGGCCGGTTCCGGCGCGCTCGGGGACCTCGGCTCGCACGTCATCGACCTGCTCCAGCACCTGACCGGCGAGCGGCTCACCGGGGTGTCGGCGACACAAGCCACCTTCGTCACCGAGCGCCCCCTGCCGACGGAATCCAGCGGGCTCTCGGCGCGGGCCGGGGAACAGCGCGGGCGGGTGACCGTCGACGACGCGACCGCGTTCACCGGCCGGCTCGAAGGGGGCGGACTCGTCGTGGTCGAGGCGACGCGCTTCGCCACGGGACGCAAGAACGCGATGCGGATCGAGGTGAACGGTTCACGCGGGTCGGTCGCCTTCGACTTCGAGTCGATGAACGAGCTTCTCCTGTACGACGCCGACGGCCCGGAGACGGAGGCGGGATTCCGCCGGATCCTGGTCACCGAGCCCGCGCATCCCTACCTGGGTGCCTGGTGGCCGCCCGGTCACGGCCTGGGCTACGAGCACGCGTTCGTCCACCAGGTCCACGACTTCCTGACGGCGGTGGCGGACGACGGAAGCGAACCGCGCCCGTCGTTCGCCGATGGCCTGCGGGTCCAGTACGTCATGCGGGCCGTCGAGCGCAGCGCCGCGGACTTCTCTCGCTGGACAAGCGTCGGCTGACCACATGGCACGCGGCAGCCGCCCGCTGATGAGCTGATGAGTGGGGTCCGTCATGAGAGAGCGGGGATCCGCTCAGCTCGTCGCCTTCTCTCCGGTCGGACCCACCGCGAACCACGTGCCGCCGACGGTGATCTGGACCTGGCCGTCCTGTCGGCGAATGGCCCCGACGTCCTTCGGGTTCACGCCGGCCAGGTAGACGTTGCCGCCCTCTGAGGCCGGCGTCCTTCGCTCGAGTTACACCCAAGGCGTTGACCGAAACGACGCGGGCCCCGGGCATCAACTCCCATACCCCACCCCCGCGTTGGCCGCGCCGAGCCACTCCCCGCATACGGACCGCACGCCAGCCCGGCAACAACCAGGAGCCCAGCAGCCGAAATCGAGGAATCCCCTGTTCCCCGGCCTTGATGTGACGGAAGATCCCCGTATGACTCAACATCAGAACGGCGCGGCGTCGGCGACCGGCGCGGCCGACTCCTACCTGGCGGGACTCCGTGAACGACTCGCCGCCGACGGGTCGTTGGTGACCGCGACCGCCTGGCGCGACCGCCCGGTGACGATCGGCAGCCGAGCGGACCGCAAGGCACGGTGGTTCGGCACCAAGGCGGAGCTGTTCGTCCTCGCCGCCTCGGTCCCCGAGGTCGACCAGGCCTTGCTGACCGAGTACACCGGGTGGGCCCTGGACTACGCGAAGAGCCTGCGGGGCGGCCTCGCCGGCGCCCGCAACGCCGCGCTGATACTGCCCGCACTGATCACCGGCAACGCCCAGCCGGCCGCGCGGACTTGGGCCGCCCAGGACGCCCGGGTCCTCGGAACGTCCCTGATCGGGCGGCCCATCACCGTGGAGACGTCGGGATCGGGAGTCACCCGGGTCACCATGTACCGGGGCGGAAGCATGTACGGCGGGATGTTCACGGGGCACGTCCTGGAGAAGGCCGCGCTGTATTTCCCCTAGCACTGCCCGCAGTTGGCCGAACAAGGACCCGGGCCTAGGCCCAGACCCCGGCCCCCTTCAGCCACGCCAGCCGCGCCAGCCGCGTCAGCCACCTCAGCCGATCGGCTCCGGCATCGGCCGCACGTCATAGGCGAGGCTGATCGCGTCCCCGCCCGCCGGGTCGCCCAGTTCGACGCGCCAACCGTCCGCGAACTGGTCGACACCCGAAGCCATCGGAATGGTCCCGGAGATCAGGACAGTCCCGGGGATCAGCTCGCCGCGGGAGCGCAGAACGTCAACCCAGTAGGCCGGGGTGAGGAGTTCGGCGAGCGTGCCGGTCTGGATCTCGGTCTCCGTGCCCGCGTGGCTGACCCAGGCACGCAACGTGATCTCGTCGATGCGGGACTCCACGTCCGCGAGCCGCCAGGCGCGACGGGCGAGGACATCGGGGCCGGCGTTCTTGCTCCACGCCACCCCGTGCACCTCCAGCTCACGATCGGTGTGATCGCAAGCGGCGGTCAGCAGCAACTCCCCGCCCTCCGCCACGACCAGCGCCCACTCCGCCTCGCCGGACGTACGGCCGTGCTGGACCGCGACCCGCTCGGTCTGCTGGGCGAGGTACGGGGAGACGGGGTAGAGCGCCGGCGTGACGGACGGGCCCGGCACACCCAGCTCGGCGAGTTCCGCGACGTGCGCGGCGACATCGTCCTGGCTCCGCCCGGCGTACCCGGCGTTGAGGACCTGCACGACATCGACATCGCGCGTCGATCCGTCGGGCAGTTCGAAGGTCAGCAGGGCCATGAGGGCACTCCCAGAGTTCGGGGAACGGTCCGCGGATCCTGATTTCTCCGCGGTTAACTTCCGGCGCAGGGCTTGCGCATACGACCTGTATACAAGAAGTATGCCGGAAGGTCGATGTCCCCGAGCAAGGATGGGCCCCATGCACGACACCCCGAAGAGCGACGCCGTCGCCCCGCGGAGCGACACCGACGCCGCGCACAGCAGGACCGCGGCGAATCGCTCCGGCGTCCGCCGCGCCTTCGTCGCGAGCCTCACCGGCACGGCCCTGGAGTGGTACGACTTCGCCGTCTACTCCGCCGCGGCCGCCCTCGTCTTCGGCGATCTGTTCTTCCCCTCCGAGGACCCGCTCACCGGCACACTCCTCGCGTTCTCGACCTACGCGGTCGGCTACCTCTCCCGCCCCCTCGGCGGCTTCGCCTTCGGTCGGCTCGGCGATGTGATCGGCCGCAAGAAGGTGCTGATCGCCACCCTCGTGCTGATCGGCGTGGCCACTTTCCTGATCGGCCTGCTGCCCGCCTACGGCACGATCGGCGTGGCCGCGCCGATCGCCCTGGTCGTGCTGCGCTTCGCCCAGGGCGTCGGCGTGGGCGGCGAGTGGGGCGGCGCGGTGCTGCTGTCCAGCGAGTTCGGCGACTCCCGCCGCCGGGGCTTCTACGCCTCCGCCGCACAGGTGGGCCCGCCCGCGGGCAATCTGCTCGCCAACGGTGTGCTCGCCGCCCTCGGCGCCCTGCTGACCGAGGCGCAGTTCGAGTCGTGGGGCTGGCGTGTGGCGTTCCTGCTGTCCGGCGTCCTGGTGGGCTTCGGGCTCTGGATCCGCGCCAAGCTGGAGGAGACCCCGGTCTTCAAGGCGATGGAAGCCGAACAGTCCCGCCCCCAGACCCCGATCCGCGAGGTCTTCACCACCCAGCCCCGCGCCCTCACCGCCGCGATCCTCTGCCGGGTCGGCCCCGACGTGCTGTACGCCATGTTCACCGTCTTCGTGCTGACCTACGCCACCCAGGAACTCGACATGTCGCGCGGCTCCGCCCTCGCGGCCGTCCTCATCGGCTCCTCGGTCCAGGTCTTCCTGATGCCCCTGGCCGGCGCCCTCTCCGACCGCGTCAACCGCCGCCTGCTGTACGGCATTTCGGCGATCGCCGCCGCGGTGTGGCCGTTCGTGTTCTTCCCGATGGCCGCCGGCGGCTCCTGGCTGCCGCTCGCCGCCGGAGTCCTGGTCGCCCTGGTGATCCACTGCTGCCTCTACGGCCCGCAGGCCGCCTTCATCGCCGAACAGTTCTCACCCCGCCTGCGCTACACCGGCTCCTCGCTGGCGTACACCCTGGCCGGCATCATCGGCGGCGCCATCGCCCCACTCCTGTTCACCACCCTGCTGAGCGCCTACGACAGCTGGGTACCGCTGGCCCTCTACATCGCCCTCGCCTCCGCGATCTCCCTGGTCGGCGTCCTCCTGGGCCGCAACCCCGAGGCCGCCGTGGACGAGGACGAGCAGCTCTCCGCGCCGAAGACCCGGGCCACCGCGGACGCCCCGCTCCCCCACTGACAACAGCCGCCGAGCCCCGACACTCACAAGGAGGTCCCGCCCCATGCGGATCGCCCTCAGCCAGCTCACCACCGGCCCCGACCCCGAGAAGAACCTGCGCTTCGTCGAGGAGTGGACGCGCCGCGCCGCGGACGCCGGAGCCCGCGTCGTCGTCTTCCCCGAGGCGACGATGGCCTGCTTCGGCACACCACTGACCCCGCTCGCCCAGCCCCTCGACGGACCGTGGGCCGACGGTGTCCGCGAGATCGCCCGCGCGACCGGCACGGTCGTCGTTGCCGGCATGTTCACCCCGGCCGACGAGGGCCGGGTGTCCAACACCCTGCTGGCCACCGGCCCCGGCGTCGAGGAGTCGTACGACAAGATCCATCTCTACGACGCCTTCGGCTTCCGCGAGTCCGAGAGCGTGGCCCCGGGTTCCCGCCCCGCCGTGATCGACGTGGACGGAATCCGGCTGGGCCTGGCCACCTGCTACGACGTCCGCTTCCCGGAGCTGTTCCGGGCGCATGCCGACGCCGGGGCGGTGGGCACCCTGCTGGCGGCTTCCTGGGGTGCCGGTCCCGGCAAGCTCGACCAGTGGCAACTGCTGGTGCGGGCCCGCGCGTTGGACGCCACCGTCTGGGTCGCCGCCGTCGGCCAGGCCGATCCCGGCACCGGTCCGGGCCCGGTGCCGACCGGCATCGGGCACAGCCTGGTCGTCGGCCCGGACGGGACCGTACGGGCATCCCTCGGTGCGGAGCCCGAGTTGCTGGTGACGGACCTGGACGTCGACGAGGTCGGCGCGGTCCGCGAGAAGACGTCCGTACTGGCGAACCGGCGGCCGGAGGTGTGGCGATGAGCGGGCCCGAGCTGGAGTTCCACCGCCCCGACGGACCCTGGCGCCCACCGGTCGGCGCCGGACCCGGCGTCGAGGAGTGCGTCCTGGCCGAGGACCCCGAGAGCGGCCGGCGCACCGCGCTCGTCCGCTGGGCGCCGGGCACGGACACCTCGGCCGCGGGCGTGGCCCTGCACGACGTATGGGAGGAGGTGTACCTCGTCGAGGGGGCGCTGCACGACCTGACGCTGGACCGCACCTTCACCGCGGGCATGTACGCCTGCCGTCCTCCGGGCATGCCGCACGGGCCGTGGACCTCGGCGGACGGCGTGACGATGCTCGTGATCACCTACCCCTGATCCGGGCGGGCGCGAGAGCGCACGTCCCCCGGCAGCGGGGGGCTCAGCCGTCGAGGAGCACCCTGAGAGTCGACTGCAGGTGGTGGTCGATGGCCGCGCACGCGGCCTGCGCGTCACCGGCGGCGAGGGCGTCCACGATGGCCTCGTGCTCGTCGAGCACCGCCTTCTGCCGGCCCTGCTGATTGAAGACGGCGACCACTCCGGCACGGACCTGGCGGCTGCGCAGACCGTCGTAGTGCCGGTCCAGAAGGGTGTTCCCCACGGCTGACACCAGGGACGCGTGGAAGCGGTGGTCCACGGCGATGAACTCCCGGGTCTCCTCGGCGCCGGTGAGCGCGCGCTGCTGGTCCAGCAGGGAGCGCAGTTCCTCCAGGGGCACCCGCCCGGTCGCGACCAGCCGCTCGGCGGCATACCGCTCGACCAGCCCGCGCAGCTCCATCAGCTCCCGGACCTCGCGCCCTGTCAGCGGCGCCACCCGGGCACCGCGCTTGGGCACGAGTTCGACCAGGTCCTCCGCGGCGAGCATCAGCAGCGCCTCGCGGATGGGGGTGCGGGAGACACCGATACGATCGGCCAGCTCCTGCTCCGACAGGAAGGCCCCCTGCATCTCGGGGTCCGTCAGCACCGTGTCCTTGAGATACGCGTAGGCCTTCTCCCGACCGGACGCCACGGCAACCCCCAGACCTCGCATACAGTTTGTATACCGACGCTACCACGCACGTTCCCGCCCAACAGAGCCCTGGGGACCGGCCCGCACCCTGCCGCGGGAGCCTGCGCCGACGCGGGAGCTCTGCTCTGTGGATAGAGTTCGACGGACTGGACTCCGATCAGAGCCCTTTGACGTAACGGCCTGGCGTCCGGCACACGGCCACGCCAGGCAGAGGGTGCAACACACCGAAAGTGACAGAATTGACCATGAGCAACGTCTACTTCGACATCACCATCGACGGCGCCCCCGCCGGCCGCATCGTCTTCAACCTCTTCGACGATGTCGTCCCGAAGACCGCCCGCAACTTCCGCGAGCTGGCCACCGGGCAGAACGGTTTCGGCTACGCGGGTTCCGGCTTCCACCGCGTCATCCCGCAGTTCATGTTGCAGGGCGGTGACTTCACCAACCACAACGGCACCGGTGGCAAGAGCATCTACGGCGAGAAGTTCGCTGACGAGAACTTCACCCTGAAGCACGACCGCCCGTACCTGCTGTCGATGGCGAACGCCGGCCGCAACACCAACGGCTCGCAGTTCTTCGTCACCACCGTCGTCACCTCGTGGCTCGACGGCAAGCACGTCGTCTTCGGCGAGGCCGTCGAGGGCACGGAGATCATCGACAAGATCGAGTCCCTGGGCTCGCAGTCGGGCGCCACCAAGGCCAAGATCGAGATCGCCGCGTCGGGCGTCATCGAAGGCTGAGCCAGACACCGGAACAGCGCAATTCCGTACGCGGGCCCCGAGGACGAAGCATCGTCCTCGGGGCCCGCGGCATTTCCGGGCAAGCAGGCCAATCCACAGCCTCGACCACTCCCCCCTCACGATTGCGGCGAGTGTCGAGGCGGCACCCCAGTCCCTGGGAGCAGGTCATCTGTCGAGGGATCCGGGATCACGGCCGATGGGTGGAAGGTGAAGCCGGGATCGGCGAGAAGGTTCGCATGCCAGTCGGTCGCGGCACCGCCGGCGCCGCTGCACAGGTAAGTGGCGCCCGCGGCTCGGTAGAAGAAGATCTCGATGCGGCGCGCTCGGCCGGTGCGGCGCCCCCGCGTCGCGATGTCGATGATCCGTTCTCCGATGCCCGCGGCGGGGGTGGTCTCGATGGCTCGTCGGATGTGGTCGGGCAGGTGAGACAAAGACGCGTCCCGCGCGGAGTCGTTCGACCCGGTCGTGTCTGGAGTGCTCACGCGGTCTCGGCCTGAAGGGCGGGGCCGAGGAGGAGTCCACCGTCGATGACGTACTCCGACCCCGTGATGAACGACGCGTCCGATGACGTGAGGAACAGGAGCAGACGGCTGACGTCGGTCGGCTCCCCGAGCCGGGGGACAGCGAACGGCTCGGGTGAGTAGAAGTCGGCTATTGCCGCGACTGCGCCGGCCGCTGGTTCGTGGATGAAGGAGGTCGAGATCACGCCGGGGTGGATGGTGTTCACCCTGATGTGGTCGCGGCCGAGTTCGAGTGCCGCCGTTTGGGTAAGGCCCCGCACGGCCCACTTGCCGGCGACGTACGGCGCGTAGTGAGCCGTGCCGCCCAGGCCCATGGTCGAGGCGACGTTGACGATGACTCCCCCTCCTGCGCGGCGCACGGTGTTGGTCAGGGCCTCCTGAACCACGCGGTAGGCGGCGAGTTCGATGTCGGCGGGGAGGGGGCGGGGCGCTCCGGAGACGGTCAGTCCGACCGGCACGCCGGCACTGCGCATGCGGCTGATCAGCGCGTCCAGCCGGTCCAGGCCCGGTTGGGGATCCAGGTGCTCTCCACCGGACGGGCCGCCTACATCCGTCGGCTACATCTCAAGGATGACGCCGTGGCCCATTCATGTCGGAACTGATCGTGGGCAACGCGCGGACGCGTCCACGACCTCGGCATCCACAAGGCGCCCGGTATGACGCCCCGGCAGACCGTGACGATGGTCGTCTCCTCGGTCGTGCTGCTCGGACTCGCCGGTGTCGCCGTCGCCGTACTCGGCTCGCTGCCGCCGGCCGGCCGGCACGCAACCCTCTCGCAACCTTGCGTGTGATGCGCTGGGTCACCCACACAACGCACACCACCCGCATCCGCATCCGCATCCGGCTCCTTGGGACGGCTGACATGGACGACACCACCCCGCGCGTCGAACTCACCCCCGCCGCAGCCGATCTACTGCGCCAACTCCACGCACAGCACGGCCCGTTGATGTTCCACCAGTCCGGCGGCTGCTGCGACGGCAGTGCGCCCATGTGCTACCCGGAGGGCGAGTTCCGCACCGGCGGTTCGGACGTGCTGCTCGCCGAGCTGGCGGTCGACGGCGTGCCGGAGCCCGTGACGTTCTGGATCTCGCGCAGTCAGTACGAGGTGTGGAGCCATACGCGGCTGATCGTGGACGTCGTAGCAGGGCGCGGCAGCGGTTTCTCGTTGGAAGCACCCGAGGGGGTGCGTTTTCTCACTCGTTCCCGTGTAGTCGGCGCCTAGCAGCCCCGCCGGTCACCGTCATCTGCTGCACTTCCCCTGAGACTTGAGAGAGTTGACGAGACATCAGGGGACCCTGTGACGCACCGTCAAAACCGTTTAAGGGCAGGCAGATCCGTACTCACACATCTCACGGCATTCGGCGCGCTGGCCGGTGCGGCCCTGGTGGGGGCGGCACCGGCCGGCGCCGTACCGGGCACCACGCGGCTCGCGCCGGGTGTCACGTACCAGCAGTTCGACATCACGGCGGCCAAGGGTGTGACCCACGCCCATGTGGTCGCCGTGGACCTGCGCAACACCCACGTGCGCGTCAACCTGCTGTACCCCGGAGCGGTGGCGGCCCGCGAGCCCGTCTCCCGGCTGGCCGACTCGGCGGGCGCCGTCGCGGGCGTCAACGGTGACTTCTTCAACATCACCGAGACCCAGCACCCGGGCGTCGAGGCCACGGGCTCCACCGACGGACCGGCGATCGCGAGCGGTGTCGCGCTCAAGGCGGCGGTGCCGGACGGCCAGCGTTTCGGGCCCGAGCTGCCGCCCGGCACGAACACCCGGAACGTACTCGGTGTGGGTGTCGACCGGGTGGCCCGGCTGGACAGCCTCAACCTCAGTGGATCGGTCCGCACCCCGGAGGGGCGGCTGGCGCTCGGCGGGTTCAATCAGTACGCGCTGCCGGAGAACTCCATCGGTGCGTTCACCACACAGTGGGGCAGCGTCTCCCGGGTGCGTTCCACATGTGGCACGGACACGAACCGGGCCGGCGCCTGTAGTGCGGACACCTATGAGGTGACCGTGCGCGGGGGCCGTGTCGTGTCGGTGTCCAACACCCCCGGCACCGGTGCCATCGCCGCGGGCACCACCGTCCTCGTCGGCCGTGAGGCAGGCGCGCAGCGACTGCGCAAGCTGTTCAAGGGCGAGCGGGTTCAGGTGCGGCACCGTCTCGTGGCGTCGAGATCCGGAGTTCCGTACCGCTTCGCCCTCGGCGGCTACCCGGTCCTGCGCGGCGGTCGGCCGCTGGCCGGTCTCGACGACACGACCTCGGCCGTACGCACCGCCGTGGGGATCGCCGACAGCGGTCACCGTCTGCTGCTGTTCGCGACGGACGGCGCGGTCGCCTACCGCAGCGGTCTCACGATCGCCGAAGTCGCCACCCAGATGCGCAAGTTGGGCTCGGCCGACGCCTTCAGCCTGGACGGCGGCGGCTCGACCACCCTGGTCGCCCGCGCGTCCGGCGCGGGCGCCGTCACGGTACGGAACCATCCCAGCGGCGGCGCCGAGCGTCCCGTACCGAACGGTGTCGGGGTCTTCTCAGCCAACTGACCAATCACCTGATCTCACGGATGCAGCCCGCTCACCAGATCCGCGGTGGCCGTGAGGCCGCTGTGGATCGTGGGAGCCATGCTGGTGCTCGCCATGAAGAACCCGAGCAGTGCGCAGACCAGCGCGTGGGAGAGCTTCAGCCCGCCGCTGCGCATGAAGATCACCGCAAGGATCAGGAGCAGCAGCACCACAGAGATGGAAATGGCCATCGTCACCCTCCTCCGCCACGCCGCCATGTCTGGTTCGCGGCGTTCGGCCGCAAGTGTGGCGTAGCGGAGGGTTCGTCCGGGCTACTGACGTGTCCCCCGAACGTGTGGTGACCGTCCGTGTGGTGTCCCCACATGCGCGGTCACGCCATGTGGCGTCACCACATGTGTCGTCACCACATGTGGTGTCACGCCGTGCGGCGTGCGTCCAGGAACGCTTCCAGCCCGGCCAGGTCGTCGGTGTTGAGGAAGTCCACACCGGCGGCGAACAGTTCGCCCCACAGCGCGTCTCGGGCCGGACCCGCCACGTCCGGGGTGTTCCAGAACCGTACGGTCTGCCCGGCCGCGTGCGCCTGCCTCACGATGGCGCGCAGCTTCTGCCGCTCGGCCTCGGGGAAGGGGCCGTCGCCGAGCCAGGTGAAGTTGGTCTGCCAGTTGTCGCTGATGAGTGAGATGAAGGAGGCGGGCGCCGAGCTGCCGAGGTCGGTGAGCCGGCCGTCGTAGAAGGCACGTCGTACGGTCTGTGCCTCCATGGGGATGCGGGCCGCGCGGTCGCCGGAGATGACGTTGGTGACGGCGCCCGGGTGGACGCGTCCGTGGGCGTAGGTCGTGAACAGGTGCTTGTAGCGCTGGAGATGGCGGTCGAGTTCGAGGTACGTCGAGGAACCCTCGGTCTTGATGTCGATCAGGAGTTGGAGCGGGTGGCGCCAACCCCGGTACACCGAGCCGTGGTTGGCCTTCACGAGGGCGGAGAGCGGGTCGAGGTAGAGGGATTCGAGCGTGCGGCTCGGATCGAGTTCGGTCGCGTCGTGACCGATGAGCAGTTGGTCGCCGACGAGGAAGATGTCGGCCTCGACGCTGCCGAAGCGGTGGTCGAGGGCGTCGAAGAGCGGCCGGGGGTGCTCGTAGTCGTTGTGGGCGTGGGCGCGCCACAACGGGCGCGGGCGGTGCCCTTGTTCACCGGCGAAGGCGCTGCCCGCGGGCGGCGCGAGTACGGCCGTGACGGTGGCGCCGAGCGCGGTGAGGGCTCTGCGACGGGTGATGAGGGCCATGGTGTTCCTCCCTGTGGGGCGGGTTCGAACCACAGGGAGTATGAGGCTGCGAGGCCTCCAACGAACCTGTACATGCCAGGAGTTGGCCGGACCGCCCTCGCTTGTTCACTCCTTCGGCGAGGGCGCACGGAAAAGCCCGCCCCAGGTGGGACGGGCTTCACCTCATGGCCGACCGGTGGTCAGGGGGCGCGCAGATCGACCAGTTCCGCCAGCGCCTCGCGATGGGCGCCCGCCGTGCCGTAGGCGATCGAGTCGGCCTTGGCGCGCTTCAGGTAGAGGTGGGCGGGGTGCTCCCACGTCATGCCGATGCCGCCGTGCAACTGGACGGCCTCCTCGGCGGCGTGGACGGCGACGGACGCCGCGTAGGCCTGCGCGACGGCGACCGCCACGTCGGTGTCGTCACCGGTCGTGAGGGCGTCGGCCGCATTGCGCGCGGCGGCCCGCAGACTGACGACCTCCAGCCACAACTGGGCAAGCCGGTGCTTGAGTGCCTGGAACCCACCGACGGGCCGGTTGAACTGCTTGCGCTCCTTCAGATACCGGACGGTCTCCGTCAACGTCCAGTCGGCGACGCCCAGTTGCTCGGACGCGAGCAGCCCGGCCCCGGCCCGCAGAGCACGCCGTACGGCGGGTTCGGCGTCCCCGATCCGGCGCCCCGCGGCTCCGTCGAACACCACGCGCGCCAACGGCCGTGTCAGGTCCAGGGACACCTGCGGTACGACGGTCACGGCGCCCGCGTCGACGGCGTACAGCCCGCCGTCCGCACCCGGCACCAGCAACACATCGGCGGCGGCCGCGTCCGCGATGCCGGTCAACTCCCCGTACAGGGAGCCGTTTTCCTGCCGTACGGCCTTGTGGGCGCCGCCCGGAGCAAGGCTCAGGGAGACGGCGAGGCCGCCGATCTTCCGCCCCGAGGCCAGCTCAGCAAGAAGGTCGTCCGCGTCGCACGCGAGGAGTGCCTCGGTGGCGACGACCGCGCTCGTGAGGTACGGGACGGGGGCGACCGCGCGGCCCAACTCCTCCAGTACGATGGCGACTTCGCGGTGTGTGGCGCCCTGGCCGCCCTGTGCCTCGGGCACCAGGAGGCCGGCGAGGCCCATGCCGTCGGCGAGGGACTTCCACAGCGACAGGTCGTGCGGGGCGTCCGACTCGGTGCGGGCGATGACGCCCGCCGCGTCGCAGTGGTCGGTGAGCAGGTCCCGGACGGCGGCGCGCAGCGCCTCTTCCTCCTCCGAGTACAGCAGATCCGTCATCGCGCGAGGTCCTTCCAGGCGACGTCCTTGTCGGTGCGCGGCTCGGCCGGCAGGCCCAGGACGCGCTCGGCGACGATGTTCAACAGGACCTCGCTGGTCCCGCCCTCGATGCTGTTGCCCTTGGAGCGGAGGTAGCGGTAACCGGCGTCGCGGCCGGTGAAGTCCACCAGTTCCGGACGTCGCATGGTCCAGTCGTCGTACAACAGGCCTTCCTCGCCCCGGAGTTCGACCTCCAGGCCACTGATCTCCTGGTTGAGGCGGGCGAAGGCGAGCTTCATGCCGGAGCCCTCGTGGCCGGGCTGGCCCGCGACGAGCTGCTGACGCAGCCGCTCGCCGGAGAGCCGGGCGACCTCGGCCTCGACCCAGAGCTTGAGGAGGCGTTGGTGGAGGTCGTGCGTGCGCAACTCCGGGCGTTCGCGCCAGGTTTTGCTGATCGGGCCGATCATGCCGCCCTCGCGCGGGATGCGCATGCCGCCGATGGAGACGCGCTCGTTCATCAGTGTGGTCTGCGCGACCCGCCAGCCGTCGCCGATCTCGCCGAGGCGGTGGGCGTCGGGGATACGGACGTCGGTGAGGAAGACCTCGTTGAACTCGGCTTCGCCGGTGATCTGGCGCAGCGGCCTGACCTCGACGCCGGGGTCGGTCATGTCGCAGATGAAGTAGGTGATGCCGGCGTGCTTGGGCACGTCCGGGTCGGTGCGCGCGATGAGGATGGCCCAGCGGGCGAGATGGGCGCTGGACGTCCACACCTTCTGCCCGTTGACGATCCAGTCGTCGCCCTCACGGACGGCACGCGTGCCGAGCGCGGCCAGGTCGGACCCGGCGCCCGGCTCGCTGAAGAGCTGGCACCAGACCTCCTCGCCGACCCAGAGGGGCCGCAGGAACTGCTGCTTCTGCTCCTCCGTGCCGTACTTCAGGATCGTCGGCGCGGCCATGCCGAGGCCGATGCCGATCCGGCGCGGATCGTTGTCGGGAGCGCCCGCGGCCTCCAACTCGGCGTCCACGACCGCCTGGAGAGCACGAGGGGCACCCAGCCCGCCGAGGCCCTCGGGATAGTGCACCCACGCGAGTCCCGCGTCGAAGCGGGCCTTGAGGAAGTCGAGCCGGTCGGTCTCCAGCGGTGGGTGCGCGGCCAGCAACTCCTGGGTGCGGCGGCGCAGTTCGGCCGCGGCCGAGGCCGCTCCCGTGATCTCTTCGCTCATACGGCGGCTCCGTTCTCCAAGGACGGTACGACGACGACCCGGCCGGTGGTGACACCGTCGCCGAGCCGCTGCATGGCGGCGGCCGCACCGGCCAGCGGGACGCGCTCGCTCACCAGGGGCTTGATGGCGCCGCGCGCGGCCAGTTCGGTCAGCCGCTCGTGGCAGTCGAGGATCAGCTTCGGGTTCTTGGTGGCGTACAGGCCCCAATGCAGGCCCTGGATCGAGTAGTTCTTCACCAGGGCGTGATTGAGGCCGGGGCTGGGGATGGTCCCGCTCGCGAAGCCCACGACCACGATCCTGCCCTCGAAGGCGACGACCTTCGTGGACTGCGTGTAGGCGTCGCCGCCGACCGGGTCGTAGATCACGTCGGCACCGCGCCCGCCGGTGGCCGCCTTGACGGCGCCGACGACGTCCTCGGCACGCCGGTCGATCACGACGTCGCAGCCCAACTCCCGTGCCACGACAGCCTTTTCGGCGCCACCGACGACACCGATGACGGTGGCACCGGCCGCCTTGCCGAGCTGTACGGCCGCGCTGCCCACCCCGCCAGCGGCGGCGTGCACGAGCAGGGTCTCGCCGGCCTCCAGGTGAGCGCGCCGGTGCAGGCCGAACCAGCCCGTCTGGTAGCCGATGTGGAGCGCGGCGGCCTCGGCGTCGTCCAGCGACTCGGGGGCGGGCAGCAGACCGGCGGCGTCCGCGACGGCGTACTCGGCGAAACCGCCGTACGGCAGCGCGGGGTTGGCGATCACGCGGCGGCCGTCCTCGGTCTCGCCGCAGATCTCGACACCCGGGGTGAACGGGAGCGGGGGCCTGACCTGGTAGTGGCCCCGGCACATCAGGACGTCCGGGAAGTTGATGTTCGCGGCGCGCACCTTCAGCAGGACTTGGCCCTCGCCCGGCGTGGGCCGTTCCACCTCCGCCAGGCGCATCGCCTCACTCGGCTCGCCGTTCTCGTGCACTTGCCATGCCTGCATGCGGGGCCTCCACGGGACTGCTCTGTCTGACCGGGGTCGGTTGCATACTAAGCGGTCGCTTGCCGATCAGGGAACCGTCACGTTCGTCACGGTCCGGTGGGTTCGGATAGTTCTTTTACCGCGCGCCGGTGGGGGCTGGTCGCGCAGTTCCCCGCGCCCCTTTCGGGGCGCTTCTACTGAGCCTTCTTGGGACGTGCCCGTACGTGCATCCGCTCCCCCTGCGGGCCGAACAGGCTCAGGAATTCCACCGGGCCCTCCCCCGTCGAGCCGAACCAGTGCGGTACCCGGGTGTCGAACTCGGCGGCCTCCCCCGGCCCCAGCACCACGTCGTGCTCGCCCAGCAGGAGTCGCAGCCGCCCGGACATCACGTACAGCCACTCGTAGCCCTCATGGGTCCGGAGATCCGGCTCGACCTTCCGCTGCGGTTCCAGGACCTTGTAAGCCTGGAGGCCACCAGGTTGGCGGGTCAGGGGCCAGTGGGTGCGGCCGCCTCGGACGATCGGTTCGGCCCGCACCCGGGGGTCCCGGACCGTCGGCGCGCCCACCAGCTCGTCCAACGGCACCTGATGGGCCCGCGCGATCGGCAGCAGCAGCTCCAGGCTGGGCTTGCGCAGCCCGGACTCCAGGCGCGACAGCGTGCTGACCGAGATGCCGGTCGCCTCTGACAGCCCGGCGAGCGTCGCGCCCTTCTCCTTGCGGATCCGTCGCAGCCTCGGGCCGACCTCCGCGAGTACGTCGTCCGTGTCGTCGTTCATGACCGATATTGCAGTTTCGGCAAACGCGTTTGTCAATACGGCAGGGATGGGGCGACCTTCGGGGTGGAGGTGGTCACCATGACCGAGACCCATACGGGGACAGACACCGGGACCTACGAAGTGGTCGTCATCGGCGGCGGCGCGGCCGGCCTGTCCGCCGCCCTGGTCCTGGGCAGGTCCCGGCGCCGCACGCTGGTCGTCGACGCCGGCGAGCCGCGCAATACGCCCGCCGCGCACATGCAGGGCTATCTGTCCCGGGACGGCATGTCACCCGCCGACTTCCTCGCCCTGGGCCGCGAGGAGATCGCGCGCTACGGCGTCGACCTCGTCCGGGACCGCGCGGTGGACGTCACGAAGAGCAAAGACGAGAGCGCGGGCTTCGCCGTAGCGCTGGCCGGCGGGGAGACCGTGCACGCGCGCCGGCTCGTGATCGCCACCGGGCTCAAGGACGAACTGCCCGCCGTCCCCGGAGTCGCCGAGCGCTTCGGGCGGGACGTGATCCACTGCCCGTACTGCCACGGCTGGGAGGTTCGTGACCAGGCCTTCGGTGTGCTCGCGACGACACCGATGAGCGTGCACCAGGCGCTGATGGTCTCCCAGTGGTCCAAGGACGTGACCCTGTTCCTGCACACGGTCGCCGAGTCCGAGCTGACGGACGACGACCTGCGCAGGCTGGCCGCGGCCGGGGTCGCCGTAGTCCCCGGCGAGGTCGCGGAACTGACCGTCGAGGACGACCGCCTCACCGGCGTCCGCCTCGCGGAGGGCACCACGCACGCCCGTGAGGCCCTGTTCGTAGCCCCTCGGCCCGTCCCGCAGACGGGCCTGCTGGAGAAGCTGGGCGCCGAGCTGCACGAGACCCCGTTCGGCGCGTACCCCGTGGTCGACCCGACGGGTCTGACGACCGTGCCCGGCGTGTGGGCGGTCGGAAACGCGATGGGCTTCGCGGAGCAGGTCGTGAACGCGGCCTCCGCCGGATACCGGGCCGGCGCCACGATCAACGGGGAACTGCTCATGACCGACCTCGACGCGGCCGTCCGGGTGTAGACCGCCCGCCTCCGTTGCACGATGGCTGCATGCTGCTGACCCGGCTCGCGCATGTGTCCCAGGAGGTCGCCGCCACCTCGGCGCGGTCCCGGAAGATCGCCCTGCTCGCGGAGCTCTTCCGGGACGCGGAGGCCGACGACGTCCCGATCGTCATCCCGTATCTGGCGGGCCGCCTGCCACAGGGGCGGCTCGGCATCGGCTGGAAGGTACTGAGCCAGCAGGTCGCACCGGCCTCTGACCCCACCCTCACCGTGGGCGAGGTGGACGCCCGGCTCACCGCCCTCGGCAAGGTGTCGGGCGCCGGTTCGCAGGCCGAACGCGCCCGTCTGGTGGGCGAGTTGATGGGCGCGGCCACCGCCGACGAGCAGCGCTTCCTGTTCGGGTTGATCACCGGCGAGGTCCGGCAGGGCGCGCTGGACGCGGTCGCCGTGGAAGGGCTGGCCGAGGCAACGGGCGCGCCCGCCACGGACGTTCGACGGGCCGTGATGCTGGCCGGTTCGCTCCAGACGGTGGCCGAGGCCCTGCTCGCGGACGGCCCCACCTCCCTCGACCGCTTCCGGCTGACCGTGGGCCGCCCGGTCCTGCCGATGCTCGCGCACAGCGCCTCCTCCGTCGCCGAGGCGGTCGAGAAGCTGGGTGCCTGCGCGGTCGAGGAGAAGCTCGACGGCATCCGCGTCCAGGTCCACCGCGACGGCGATGTCGTACGGCTCTACACCCGCACCCTCGACGACATCACCGACCGTCTGCCCGAACTCACCGCCGCAGCGCTGGAGTTGAGCGGCGAGCGGTTCATCCTGGACGGTGAGGTCATCTCCTTCGACGCGGACGGACGACCCCGTTCCTTCCAGGAGACGGCGGGCCGGGTCGGCTCCCGGGTGGACGTGGCCACGGCCGCCGAGACGGTGCCCGTGTCCCCCGTGTTCTTCGACGCGCTGTCCGTCGACGGCCGCGATCTGCTCGACCTGCCGTTCGCCGAACGGCACGCGGAACTGGCCCGGTTGGTGCCCGAACCGATGCGGGTGCGCCGCACGCTCGTGTCCGGCCCCGAGGACGTCCCGGCGGCGGAGGCCTTCCTCGCCGAGACCCTGGGACGCGGTCACGAGGGGGTCGTGGTCAAAGGCCTCGACGCCCCCTACAGCGCAGGCCGCCGGGGTGCCTCCTGGCTGAAGGTGAAGCCCGTCCACACTCTCGACCTGGTCGTCCTGGCCGCCGAGTGGGGGCACGGCCGCCGCACCGGCAAGCTCTCCAACCTCCATCTGGGCGCCCGCGGTTCGGACGGTTCCTTCGCGATGCTCGGCAAGACTTTCAAGGGCATGACAGACGCCATGCTGACCTGGCAGACCGAGCGCCTCCAGGAACTGGCCGTGGAGAGCGACGGCCACGTGGTGACCGTACGGCCCGAACTCGTCGTAGAAATCGCGTACGACGGTCTACAGAAGTCGACCCGCTATCCGGCAGGGGTCACTCTGCGCTTCGCGCGGGTCGTGCGGTATCGCGAGGACAAGCGGGCGGAGGAGGCGGACTCGGTGGAGACGTTGTTGGCGGCGCATCCGGAGGTGAAGCCGTGAGTGCGGACGCGCGGGGGAAGCGGAGCGCCGGGCTGTTGTTGTTCCGGCACACCGATCGCGGGCTGGAGGTGTTGCTCGGCCATATGGGTGGCCCGTTCTTCGCGCGACGGGACGCGGGGGCGTGGAGTGTGCCCAAGGGCGAGTACGAGCCCGACGAGACCGCCTGGGACGCGGCCCGGCGTGAGTTCCAGGAGGAGCTGGGGCTCGCGCCGCCCGAGGGTGAGGCGATCGGGCTCGGCGAGGTGCGGCAGAGCAACGGGAAAGTCGTCACCGCGTGGGCGATCGAGGCGGATCTGGATCCGGCGGCCATGGTTCCCGGCACGTTCCGGATGGAGTGGCCGCCGAAGTCCGGGCAGGTCCAGGAGTTCCCGGAGCTGGACCGGGTGGAGTGGCTGGCCCTCGAACGCGCGCGGACCGTCATCGTCACAGCACAGGCCATGTTTCTCGACCGGCTGGCGGAGCACTCGGACTGAGCGACTCTGCACGCGTTGCGGCCGCCCGCACCACGCGGGAAGGTCGAAGCACAGCCCGCTCCAGGAGGTCAGCCATGCCCATCGCGACGGTCAACCCGGCCAACGGCGAGACGCTCAAGACGTACGAGGCCATGGGTGACGAGGAGATCGAGCGCCGGCTCCAGCTCGCGGAGGCCACGTTCCGTACCTACCGGACGTCCACCTTCGCCGAGCGCGCGCGGCTCATGCACCGGGCCGCCGACCTGCTCGACGAGGACCAGCAGGACATCGGCCGGATCATGACCACCGAGATGGGCAAGCCGGTCAAGCAGGCCCGCGCGGAGGCGGCCAAGTGCGCGAAGTCGATGCGCTGGTACGCCGACCACGCGCAGCAACTGCTCGCCGACGAGGAACCCGTCGCGGCTGACGTCAAGGACTCGGGCGGTTCACGGGCCCTGGTGCGCTACCGGCCGCTCGGCCCGGTGCTCGCGGTGATGCCGTGGAACTTCCCGCTGTGGCAGGTGATCCGCTTCGCCGCGCCCGCGCTGATGGCGGGCAACGTCGGCCTGCTCAAGCACGCGTCGAACGTCCCGCAGACCGCCCTCTACCTGGAGGACCTGTTCCACCGCGCGGGCTTCCCGGAGGGCGCCTTCCAGACGCTGCTGGTCGGTTCCGGCGCGATCGAGGAGATCCTGCGCGACGAGCGGGTCAAGGCGGCCACTCTCACCGGCAGCGAACCCGCCGGGCGCGCGGTCGCGTCCGTCGCCGGGGACATGGTCAAGAAGACGGTGCTGGAACTGGGCGGCAGCGACCCGTACGTCGTGATGCCGTCCGCCGACATCGAGCGGGCCGCGCGGATCGCGGTGACCGCACGGGTGCAGAACAACGGGCGGTCGTGCATCGCCGCCAAGCGGTTCATCGTGCACACGGATGTCTTCGACGCGTTCACCGAGCGGTTCGTGGCGGGTATGAAGGCGCTCACGGTGGGTGATCCGCTGGAGGAGGAGACCGAGGTCGGACCGGTCGCGAGTGAGCAGGGCCGTAGCGATCTGGAAGAACTCGTCGACGACGCGGTGGAGAGCGGCGCGACCGTGCTGTGCGGCGGTGAGCGGCCCGACGGGGCCGGCTGGTACTACCCGCCGACCGTCCTCACCGACATCACCCGCGAGATGCGCATCCACCGCGAGGAGGCGTTCGGACCCGTCGCCACGCTGTACCGGGTCGCCGACCTCGACGAGGCCGTGCTCCTCGCCAACGACACGCCGTTCGGGCTGAGTTCCAGCGTGTGGACGCGGGACGAGGCCGAGGTCGAGCGGTTCGTACGCGACCTGGAGGCCGGCGGGGTGTTCTTCAACGGGATGACCGCGTCCCATCCGGCGTTCCCGTTCGGCGGGGTGAAGCGGTCCGGGTACGGGCGGGAGCTGTCGGGGCACGGAATCCGCGAGTTCTGCAACATCACCACGGTATGGCACGGAGCGTGAGCGTTCCGCGGCTACGATCCCCTCTGTGAACCGCGAAGTGACTCTGCCTCTGATCGTCGACGACCGCGGGACCTTGCAGGTGGCTGCCGCGGATGTCAGCAAGCTTTTGCGGACCGTGGGTGGGCGGTGGCTGCATCTTGTCGAGGCCGGGGATGAAGGGCTCGACGAGGATACGGTTGCCGCTTTGACCATTGAGCTGGCGAAGCTTGCCGACCGGATTGACGTTGCTTGCATTGCGCATAGCAGTGGGGGCGGGTCGTAGTTTGCTGAGTGGCCGGCCGGTGGGGGCTGGTCGCGCCGTTCCCCGCGCCCCTACGGGGTTGCGCTGAGCCTTGGTCCAGAGGTTGCTCCCCTTCTGTTTTCACAGGATTTACTGATCCCGTCTTTATGAGCGGGTCCCTGAATTGGAGTAGTCCACCGCGAGATCGTCGTCCTCCCGGGTGATCGTGGGTGCACCACCCTCTGAGGTGAACCACCTTCTGACCGGCGGGCGAAGGCCTTCCGGAAGGCGAAAGCAGGGACGGTTCATGGCGACTTTGTGCAAGCCCTCGGTGTCGGTTCCCGAGCACGTGATCACGATGGAGGAGACGCTGGAGCTGGCGCGCTCCCGTCACGCGGACCACCCCAACCTGCCGCTGGCCCTCCGGCTGATCGAGAACACCGGTGTGCGCACCCGGCACATCGTGCAGCCCATCGAGGAGACGCTGAAGCACCCCGGGTTCGAGGACCGCAACAGGATCTACACGGCCGAGGCGAAGGCCCGGGTCCCGTCGGTCGTGCAGCGCGCGCTCGACGAGGCGGAGCTGCTCACCACCGACATCGACGTGATCATCTACGTCTCGTGCACGGGCTTCATGATGCCCTCGCTCACGGCCTGGCTGATCAACGAGATGGCGTTCGACGCCACCACGCGCCAGATCCCCATAGCCCAGCTGGGCTGCGCGGCCGGCGGTGCGGCCATCAACCGGGCGCACGACTTCTGCACGGCCTACCCGAACGCCAACGCGCTCATCGTCGCCTGCGAGTTCTGCTCGCTGTGCTACCAGCCGACCGACCTCGGCATCGGCTCCCTGCTCTCCAACGGCCTGTTCGGCGACGGTATCGCCGCGGCCGTGGTGCGCGGGCGGGGCGGCACGGGCATCCAGCTGGAGCGCAACGGGTCGTACCTGATCCCGAAGACCGAAGAGTGGATCATGTACGACGTCCGGGCCACCGGCTTCCACTTCCTGCTGGACAAGCGGGTGCCGGCCACCATGGAGCCCCTCGCGCCGGCGCTCCAGGACCTCGCGGGACTGCACGGCTGGGACGCGGCCGACCTGGACTTCTACATAGTCCACGCGGGCGGGCCGCGAATACTCGACGACCTGAGCAAGTTCCTTCAGGTCGACCCGCACGCGTTCCGGTTCAGCCGGGCCACCCTCACCGAGTACGGCAACATCGCCAGCGCCGTCGTCCTGGACGCGCTGCGCCGGCTCTTCGACGAGGGCGGCGCCGAAGACCGGGCGCGCGGGCTGCTCGCCGGGTTCGGACCCGGTATCACCGCCGAGATGGCCCTGGGCCGCTGGCACAGCGACGACCGAGAGACGGCTTGAGTACGGCATGACTGACGAGACGCTCACCGAGACCCTGCCCCCGGTACGGCCCTGGCCGGCCCTCGATCTGACCGGGGTGGACTTCGACCCGGTCCTCGCCAAGCTGATGCGCGAGGGTCCGGTCAACCGGATCAAGCTGCCCAACGGCGAGGGCTGGGCCTGGCTGGTCACCCGGCACGACGACGTGCGGATGGTCACCAACGATCCACGGTTCAGCCGCGAGGCGGTGATGGACCAGCCGGTGACCCGGCTCGCCCCGCACTTCATCCCGGCCCGCGGCGCGGTCGGCTTCCTCGATCCACCGGACCACACGCGGCTACGGCGCTCGGTGGCCCCGGCGTTCACGGCGCGCGGGGTGGAGCGGGTACGGGAGCAATCCCGGCTGCTGCTCGACGAGTTGATCGACGAGCTGCTCCAGGACGGACCTCCCGCCGATCTCACCGAGACCGTGCTGAGCCCGTTCCCCATCGCGGTGATCTGCGAGCTGATGGGCGTCCCGGCCGCCGACCGGCACGGCATGCACACCTGGACGCAGCTCATCCTGTCCTCCTCGCACGGCGCCAAGGTCAGCGAGAGGGCCAAGGAGGAGATGGGCGCCTACTTCGCCGATCTCATCGGTCTGCGGGAGGGCAGCGACGGCGAGGACGTCGCCTCGCTGCTCGGTGCCGCCGTGGGCCGGGAGGAGATCACCCTGGAGGAGGCCGTCGGGCTGGCGGTGCTGCTACAGATCGGCGGCGAGGCGGTCACCAACAACAGCGGGCAGATGTTCTACCTGCTGCTGACCCGCCCGGATCTCGTCCAACGACTGCGCGCCGTGCCCGAGTTGAGGCCTCAGGCCATCGACGAACTGCTGCGCTACATCCCGCACCGCAACGCGGTCGGACTGTCCCGGATCGCCATGGAGGACGTGGAGATCCGCGGCGTACGGATGCGGGCGGGCGACCCGGTGTACGTGTCGTACCTGGCCGCGAACAGGGACCCGGACGTGTTCCCGGACCCGGACCGGATCGACTTCTCGCGCAGTCCGAACCCGCATGTGTCGTTCGGCTTCGGCCCGCACTTCTGTCCCGGCAACATGCTGGCGCGGCTGGAGTCCGAGCTGCTGGTCGACGCGCTGCTGGACCGGGTGCCGGGTCTGCGGCTCGCGGTCCCGGCCGATCAAGTGCCGTTCAAGAAGGGCGCGTTGATCCGCGGGCCTGAGGCGCTGCCGGTGACGTGGTGAGGTGTCGATGACGGCGACGGAGGGGCTTCTGGTGCCGCCTGGTCACGGCCGGGTCGTACAGACACCCGCGCAGCACGTGACGTTCAAGGTGACCGGCACGCACTCCCGGACCGCGTCGACCTTCGAGGTGGTGGTGCCGCCGGGGTTCGACGTCGGGGCCCATGTGCACACCCGCAGCGAGGAGTTGTTCTATGTGCTCGAAGGCGAGCTGGACGTCCTCGCCTTCGAGCCGCGGATCCGTACGCCGGACAACTGGCAGCGGTGGGAGTCGAGTTCGGGCACGCGGGTGGTACGGGCGACGCCGGGGACGGTGATCGTCGTACCGCCCGGGTGTCCGCACGCGTTCTCGAACCCGACGGAGACGGCGGCGAAGATGTTCTTCCAGGCGTCTCCGCCGCCGGATCACGAGCGGTATTTCGAGGAGCTGTTGGAGATTCTCGGGGGTGGGGGGCCGCCGGATCATGCGGCTATCGAGGAGTTGCGGGGGCGTTATGACATCGAGCAGCTGACGCCCCTGAAACACCGGTAGTTGTTCGCCCACCGGCCGGTGGGGGCTTGTCGCGCAGTTCCCCGCGCCCCTAAAAAACCCGTTAGACACGCGTGCTTTAAGGGGCGCGGGGAACTGCGCGACCAGCCCCCACCGAGCCGCACCCGAAACTCAACGAATCGGCATCCCCGACAACGTCCGCGCGATCACCAGCCGCTGGATCTCACTCGTGCCCTCGAAGATCGTGTAGATCGCGGCGTCCCGGTGCATCCGCTCGACCGGATACTCACGCGTATAGCCGTTGCCGCCCAGGATCTGAATAGCCTGCCCGGTGACCTTCTTCGCCGTCTCGCTCGCGAACAGCTTCGACATCGACCCCTCGGCCGCCGTGAACTGCTTGCCGTTGACCGCCATCCAGGACGCGCGCCACACGAGCAGCCGTGCCGCGTCGATGGACGTACGCATGTCGGCGAGCTGGAAGGCGACACCCTGGTTGTCGATGATCGGGCGGCCGAACTGCTCGCGGGTCATCGCGTAGTCGAGGGCGACCTCGTACGCCGCGCGGGCCGTGCCCACCGCCATCGCGCCGACGGCCGGGCGGGACGCCTCGAACGTGGCCATCGCGGCGTTCTTCACGCGCTCGCCGGCGCCGGCCTTGGCGCGCTCACGGGCGCGGGCGAGGCGCTCGTCCAGCTTCTCCTTGCCGCCGAGGAGGCAGGAACCGGGGACGCGCACGTCCTCCAGGACGACCTCGGCGGTGTGCGAGGCGCGGATGCCGTGCTTCTTGAACTTCTGCCCCTGGGACAGGCCCGGCGTGCCCGACGGGACGATGAAGGAGGCGTGGCCCTTGGAGCCGAGGTCCGCGTCGACGACCGCGACGACGACGTGGACGTTGGCGATACCACCGTTGGTCGCCCAGGTCTTGGTGCCGTTGAGCACCCACTCGTCCTTGGCCTCGTCGTACACGGCACGCGTGCGCATGGAGGCCACGTCGGAGCCGGCGTCGGGCTCGGAGGAGCAGAAGGCGGCGACCTTGACGTCGTTGGCGTCGCCGTACATCTGGGGAATCCAGGTGCCGATCTGCTCTTCGGTGCCGTTGGCGAGGACGCCGACCGCGGCGAGACCGGTGCCGACTATGGAGAGGGCTATGCCCGCGTCGCCCCAGAACAGCTCCTCCATGGCCATGGGAATGCCGAGGCCGGTGGGGTCGAAGTACTGCTGGGCGTAGAAGTCCAGGGAGTAGATGCCGACCTTCGCGGCCTCCTGGATGACCGGCCAGGGAGTCTCCTCACGCTCGTCCCATTCGGCGGCGGCGGGGCGGATGACGTCGGCGGCGAAGCCGTGCAGCCAGTCCCGCACCTCCTTCTGTTCGTCGTTGAGTTCCATGGTGAACTCGGCCATGACTCCTCCAGCAGCGCACTAGCATGTTACTTGCGGTAACGACAGAGTCTGTTACCGGCGGGTAGGAAAAGTCAACTCCCGATGACCACTCGGCAGCCCGTTCGAGGTGTTGGGACCATTGAGTGTTAGTTTGCGCAGGCGTCACCGATTCAGCACGGGTGGGGAGAGATCATGGACACCACGCAGCGGACCGATCAACAGCGGTCCGCCGACCGCCGACGGCGAGAGCTGTTGGAGGCCGCGGACAGAGTGGTGCTGCGTGATGGTCCGCAGGCCTCGATGAACGCGATCGCCGCGGAAGCGGGTATTACGAAGCCGATTCTGTATCGGCACTTCGGGGACAAGGGTGGACTGTACGCCGCCCTCGCCAAGCGGCATACCGATGCCCTGTTGTCCTCGTTGCGGGCGGCGTTGGACGCACCCGCCGAGCGACGGGAGCGGGTCGAGTCGACGCTCGACACGTACCTCGCCGCGATCGAGGCGCTGCCTCAGGTGTACCGGTTCCTGATGCATCCCGTGGAGGGTGGGCAGACCGCGGATCAGGGGTTCGACACGGGGAATCACTCTGTTCCGCTGCTCCGGCGTATGGGCGAGGAGTTGGCTCAGGTCATCGAGGAGCGGGTGGATCTCGGGCCCAACAGTCAGCAGTTGGCTCGGGTGTGGGGGCATGGGATTGTCGGGATGATGCACGCGGCGGGTGACTGGTGGCTGGGTGAACGGCCTTGCTCCCGGGCCGAGTTGGTGCGGAGTCTGGCTGATCTGTTGTGGGGGCGGTTGGCTGCCGCCGGGGACAAGGTCGGTGGGCCGGGGTTCTGACGGTCGTATTCAAAGTGCAGGTGCGTGGGGGCTGGTCGCGCAGTTCCCCGCGCCCCTGAAAGACCTCGCTCACCGGTGCTGAGAGGTGGTCGCGCCCGCGCGGCGGAGCCGCACATCGATACAGCCCCGCGCCCCTGAAAGACCTCAGCTCACCGGGACCAAGAAGCTCGGCCAACTTGTCGCATCAACCTGCTGTGGCGCCAGCCCGTCACGCGGTCCGCATACACCCGGCCCTCCACGTGGTCGTACTCGTGCTGCAAGCACCGTGCGAACCAACCCGTGCCGTGCACGGTGATCGGGTCGCCGGTCATCGTGAAGCCCTCGATGACCGCGTGGTCGTAGCGCTCCGTTCCCGCTTCCAGGCCCGGTAGGGAGAGGCAGCCCTCCGGGCCCCGCAACACCACACCGTCCGTCTCCACCAGGCGTGGGTTGACCACATGGCCGAGGTGGCGGACGTCCTCGTCGTCGGGGCAGTCGTAGACGAACACCCGCAAGGACTCGCCTACTTGGTTCGCCGCGAGGCCCACCCCCTGGGCCGCGTACATCGTCGCGAACAAGTCCTCTACGAGGCGGGCGAGTTCGGGGCCGAAGTTCGTGACCTCCTCGCACGGGGCATGCAGGAGGGGGTCGCCGAGCAGGGTGAGGGGACGGACTCGCCCGTGGGCGCCCGGGATGGAGCCGTATCGCATGGCCGCAAGGGTACGGTTCTCTACGGCGCACGCCCGCCACGAGGGGTTCGCGGTGCCGCGGTTCGGGCACCGATAAGGATCTCGATAGGCTGAGGTCCACACCACGTTGCCGGAGGCAGAGGCGCGGCGCGTACGCAAGGAGGATCGAGAACTGATGGCAGGCAACTCGGACCCGCTCACGCCGCGGGCCAAGCTGGCCGTGACGGCGGGCAAGGCGGTCGCGGCGGCATCGCGTGCCGCGGGGCGGGGCAGCGGATCGGTGATCGGCGGCCGAGTGGCACTCAAACTCGACCCCGACCTGCTCGCCCGGCTCGCACAGAGCCTGGACGTGACGCTCGTCTCGGCCACCAACGGCAAGACCACGACGACGCGACTGATCGCCGAGGCCCTCGGGGCCGCCGGAGAGGTCGTCTCGAACGCGCTCGGCGCCAACATGCCCGCCGGCATCACCTCGGCGCTGGCCGGCGGCTCGGACGCCAAGTTCGGTGTCATCGAGGTCGACGAGAAGTACCTCGCCGGCGTCGCCCGCGACACCGACCCCAAGTGCATCGCCCTGCTCAACCTCTCCCGCGACCAGCTCGACCGCGCGGCCGAGACCCGCATGCTCGCGGAGAACTGGCGTGAGGGGCTTGCCGGTTCGAAGGCCGTCGTCGTCGCCAACGCGGACGACCCGCTGGTCGTGTGGGCCGCCTCCTCCTCCCCCAACGTGATCTGGGTCGCCGCCGGGCAGATGTGGAAGGACGACGCCTGGTCGTGTCCTTCGTGCGGTGGCGTGATGCAGCGGCCGGGCGACGACTGGTTCTGCGGCGAGTGCGGGTTCCGGCGGCCTACGCCGAGTTGGGCGCTCTCCGGAGATCATGTGCTTGATCCGCACGGGTCCGCCTGGCCCATTCATCTTCAGCTGCCGGGGCGTGCCAACAAGGCCAACGCCGCCTCCTCCGCAGCCGTCGCCGCCGTCTTCGGGGTGCCGCCGCAGGTCGCCCTGGAGCGCATGTACCGGGTGCAGGCCGTCGCCGGGCGCTATGACGTCGTCCAGTTCATGCAGCGCGACCTGCGCCTGCTGCTGGCGAAGAACCCGGCGGGCTGGCTCGAGACGTTCAGCCTGATCGACCCGCCGCCGACCCCGGTGATCCTGTCGGTGAACGCGCGCGGGGCCGACGGCACCGACACCTCGTGGCTCTGGGACGTCGACTACACGCGACTGACCGGCCACCCCATCTTCGTCGTGGGCGACCGCAAGCTGGACCTCGCGGTCCGTCTGGAAGTGGCCAACCAGCACTTCCAGGTCTGCGAGAACCTCGACCAGGCCGTGCAGATGGCCCCGCCCGGCCGCATCGAGGTCATCGCGAACTACACCGCGTTCCAGGACCTGCGCCGCCGCGTCGGCAACTGAGACTCAGAGGATGAATTGACCATGAGCGACAACCAGCTGCGTCTGGTGTGGATCTACCCGGACCTGCTGAGCACCTACGGCGACCAGGGCAACGCCCTTGTCGTGGAACGCCGGGCGCGGCAGCGCGGCCTCGACGTGGCCCGGCTGGACGTGCGCAGCGACCAGCCCATCCCGACCTCGGGCGACATCTATCTGATCGGTGGCGGCGAGGACCGTCCGCAGCGGCTCGCGGCGGAGCGCCTGCGCCGTGACGGCGGCCTGCACCGGGCGGTCGGCAACGGCGCGATCGTCTTCTCGGTGTGCGCCGGCTACCAGATCCTCGGCCACGAGTTCATCAACGACCTCGGCCAGCGCGAGCCCGGCCTCGGCCTGCTCGACGTGGTGTCGACGCGCGGCGAGGGCGAGCGGTGCGTCGGCGACGTCCTCGGCGACATCGACGCGCGCCTGGGCCTGCCCCAGCTGACCGGCTTCGAGAACCACCAGGGCGTCACCCACCTCGGCCCCACCGCCCGCCCGTTCGCGCAGGTGCGGCTCGGCAAGGGCAACGGCACGGGCGACGGCACGGAGGGCGCGTACAACGACACGGTGTTCGGGACGTACATGCACGGGCCCGTACTCGCCCGCAACCCGCTGATCGCGGACCTGCTGCTGAAGCTGGCCCTCGACGTGAACGCGCTGCCGCCGATCGACGACCGCTGGTACGAGGCGCTCCGCAACGAGCGCATCAGCGCAGCTCAGCAGCCTGCCTGAACCAGGTGTCCATCTCCTCTTCGGATACCGGCAACCAGCCCGTCTGACGGCCCGTCCGCGCAGGTGAGCGGGGTCGTCCAGCAGGCGGACGCACGCTACGGTCCCGCCCCCTCCTGCCGTTAGGGTGGCGGGGTTCGTACCGGACAATGTGGTCCGGTTTCGCCCCACGCTGAGAAGGTTCTTCGGGCTATGCGCATTGGTGTCCTCACGTCCGGCGGCGACTGCCCCGGCCTGAACGCCGTCATCCGGTCCGTCGTGCACCGCGCCGTCGTGGACCACGGCGACGAGGTCATCGGCTTCCGGGACGGCTGGAAGGGCCTCCTGGAGTGCGACTACCTCAAGCTCGACCTCGACGCGGTGAGCGGCATCCTTGCTCGCGGCGGCACCATCCTCGGCTCCTCCCGAGTCCAGCCCTCCCAGCTCCGGGACGGCGTCGAGCGGGCCAAGGGGCATGTCGAGGAGCTCGGCCTCGACGCGATCATCCCGATCGGCGGCGAGGGCACGCTCAAGGCGGCCAAGTTGATGTACGACGCCGGTCTCCCGATCGTCGGCGTCCCCAAGACCATCGACAACGACATCGCGGTCACGGACGTCACCTTCGGCTTCGACACGGCGGTCGGTGTCGCAACCGAGGCGCTCGACCGGCTCAAGACCACCGCCGAGTCCCACCAGCGCGTCCTCGTCGTGGAGGTCATGGGCCGCCACACCGGCTGGATCGCGCTGCACTCCGGCATGGCGGCCGGCGCACACGCCATCGTCGTGCCTGAACGGCCCTTCGACATCGAGGAGTTGGCGGCGCGCGTCGGCGAACGCTTCGAGGCGGGTAAGCGCTTCGCGATTGTCGTGGCGGCCGAGGGGGCGAAGCCGCGTGCGGGGTCCATGGACTTCGACGAGGGCAAGAAGGATGTCTACGGCCATGAGCGCTTCGCGGGGATAGCTCGGCAGCTGTCCATCGAGCTGGAGGAACGGCTCGGTAAGGAAGCGCGGCCGGTGATTCTTGGGCATGTGCAGCGGGGTGGTACTCCGACTGCCTATGACCGGGTGCTGGCTACTCGGTTTGGGTGGCATGCGGTGGAGGCTGCGCATCGGGGGGAGTTCGGGAAGATGACCGCGCTTCAGGGGACCGACATTTTGATGGTGCCTCTGGCGGATGCGGTGGAGACGTTGAAGACCGTTCCCGCTGATCGGTATGAAGAGGCTGAGTGCGTGCTCTGAACGTCGTGAGGTGATTCGTCGGGTGCGGGCGCGCTGTGGCTGGTCGCGCCCGCGCGGCGGAGCCGCAAATGTCACAGTCCCGCGCCCCTAGGGGGTTCCGCTGGCCCCGGTCGTAGAAGTGACCGGGGGCGGTTCTACCCTGGTGCGGACAGACGACGCACACCCCCACGAATCAGGAGCCGTTCGATGGATCACGGCGGGCACGGTATGACCATGGATCTGCCGCCGTTCACGTTCGGGCGGGGGCTTGAGTGGTCGGCCGACCCGTTCTTTCTCACCGCCTGCCTGGTCGGGCTCGGGCTGTACGGGTGGGGGGTCGTGCGGTTGCGGCGGCGGGGGGACTCGTGGCCTGTGGGG
>NZ_JBLTJC010000098.1:0-31797 GCF_048158785.1 Streptomyces colwelliae
CCCGCACCCGCACCCGACCTCACGCAACCCCCGCACGTGCCGCCGGTGACCTTCTCAGGTACTCCAGCGCCCGGTTCAGCGATCCCTCCCGCGACGGATGGTAGGAGCGCCGCAGATAGCGGGGGACGGCCGCGCCGAGTGAGCGCCAGGTGGGCAACAGGCCTTTGCGTACGGCTCTGTTGTGCTCGGTGAGCGAGTAGCGGACGCGGCCCGCGAGTTGGGGGTCGTGGCGTATCAAGTAGGCCGTGCCCCAGGCCCACAGGGAGAGCATCACGGGTGCGGTGACCGCCATGCCGGCGACCCGGCGGGCGTAGCGGGGGAGCCCGTGGCCTCCGCAGTGCTGGAACATGTCGAAGGCGACCGCGCGGTGTTCGACCTCCTCCGCGCCGTGCCAGCGCAGCAGATCGAGCATGATCTCGTCGGCACCGGCCCGGTCGAGGGCCTCGGCGGCCAGGATCCAGTCGCCCAGCACCGCCGTGAACTGTTCGATCGCCGCGACGACCGCCAGCCGGAACCGCAGCCACTCCCGCTCGGGCACCGGCGCGCCGAGCGGCGGGCGTTCGCCGAGCAGCCGTTCGAAGAGGAAGTCGACGTACCGGGTGAAGTCCGCGGTGTCGAGCCGCTGGGCCGCGAGATGGTCCAGCACGTGCGCGTGCTGGACGCTGTGGGTGGCCTCCTGGCCCATGAACCCCTTGACGTCCGCGAGGAGTTCGGGGTCCCTGACCAGTGGCAGGCCCTCCTTGAAGACCTTCACGAACCACCGCTCCCCCGCCGGCAGCAGCAGCAGGTGCAGCACATTGATGACGTGGGTTGCGGTCGGCTCGTCCGGGATCCAGTGCGGGGGCGTGCGCGACCAGTCGAAGGAGACCCGGCGCGGGACGATCGCGTGCTGCTCGCTCTCGGAGGTCACAGCGGCGGCTCCAGGCGGGCCATGGCCCGCAACGCGCGCGGGGCGAACCGGGACATCAGATGGGCGCCGCGCGCCTCCGGGGTGACAGGCACGACGGCCTCGTTGCGGACGACCGCCCGCAGGATCGCGTCGGCGACCTTCTCCGGCGGGTAGTTCCGCAGCCCGTAGAGCCGCGCCGACTTCTTCTGGCGCCGTTTCTCCTCGGCGGCGTCGACCCCGGCGAAGTGCGCGGTCGAGGTGATGTTGGTGTTGACGAGGCCGGGGCATATCGCCGAGACGCCGATCCCCTGCCCGGAGAGTTCCGCGCGCAGGCATTCGCTGAGCATCAGTACGGCGGCCTTGGAGGTGCTGTAGGCGGGCAGTGCCTTGGACGGCTGGAACGCCGCCGCCGACGCGGTGTTGACGATGTGGCCGCCCTGCCCGCGCTCGGCCATCTGTTTCCCGAAGAGCCGGCACCCGTGGATCACGCCCCACAGGTTGACGTCCAGGACCTTCTTCCAGTCCTCCGGGGTGGTGTCGAAGAAGGAACCGGAGAGTCCGATTCCGGCGTTGTTCACCAGGACGTCCACCACGCCGTACTCGGTGGCTACCTTCGCGGCGAGCTTCTCCATGGCCTGCTCGTCGGAGACGTCGACCGTCTCCGCCCAGGCCTCGGGGGCGCCGATGAGCCGGGCCAGTTCGGCGGTGCGGGCCGCGCTCTCCGCGTCCCGGTCGACGGCCACCACGCGCGCGCCGGACTCGGCGAACGCGAACGCCGTGGCCCGCCCGATGCCGCTGCCCGCGCCCGTGACCAGCACGAGCTGCCCGCCGAACCGCTCGACGTATTTGCCGGTAGCCGGTGTCGACCGGGGGCGCTCGCCCTCATGCATGGTCACGAACTCCGTGATCCAGGACGCCAGTTGATCGGGCCGCGTGCGCGGGATCCAGTGCTTGGCCGGCAGGGTGTGGCGCACCGACCCCGGCGCCCACAGCTCCAGTTCGTCGTAGAGCCGCTCCGACAGGAACGCGTCCCCCAGGGGCGTGATGAGCTGCACGGGCGCGTGCGCGTACGCGTCGGGGCGTGGCCTGCGCAGCCGGGCCCGGACGTTGTCCCGGTACAGCCAGGCGCCGTGGGCCGCGTCCTGGGGCAGTGACGAGGTCGGGTAGTCGCCGCGCGGGACCTTCTCGACGCGCTCCAGGATCTTCGGCCAGCGTTTGCCCAGGGGGCCGCGCCAGGCGAGTTCGGGCAGCACGGGCGTGTGCAGCAGGTACACGTACCAGGACTTGGCGCCCTGGCCGAGGAGTTGGCCGACGCGGCGCGGGGTGGGCCGGGTCAGGCGCTTGTTGATCCAGTGCCCGAAGTGGTCGAGGGACGGCCCGGACATCGACGTGAAGGAGGCGATACGGCCCACTGTGCGCTCGACGGTGACGAACTCCCAGGACTGCACCGAACCCCAGTCGTGTCCCACCAGGTGCACCGGCCGGTCCGGGCTGACCGCGTCCGCGACCGCCAGGAAGTCGTCCGTGAGCTTCTCCAGGGTGAACCCGCCCCGCAGCGGCTCCGGGGCCGTCGACCTGCCGTGGCCGCGGACGTCGTAGAGCACGACGTGGAAGCGGTCCGCGAGCCGGGTCGCGACCTCGGACCACACCTCCTTGCTGTCGGGATAGCCGTGCACGAGGACGACCGTGGGGCGCGAGGGGTCCCCCAACTCGGCCACGCACAGCTCGACTCCGCCCGTCCGCACCCAGCGCTCGCGCGCACCCTCAAGCGTCACTTGTCCTCCGCCCAGCGCCGCACGTGCGGCAGATCGTCGTCCAGCCAGAAGGCGCTCTGTTCGGGGTCCTTGGAGTCGGTGACGACCAGGATCTCCTCGAACTTGGCGCCCGTGCCCCGGAATCCGAGATGCGGTTCGACCGCCCACAGGCCCGGATGCGGGGGATGGTCGGAGAAGCGGTACGGCGACCAGAGCGGGGACCAGCCGTCGCGGTGGCCGTGCAGCGCGTCGCTCGCGAGGCCCTTCAGGGACTGGGTGCCGAACCCGAACAGCCGCGGGGACCAAGGGCGTTCGGCCACCCGGTCGACCTTGTGCGCGATCACGCCGAAGGGATACGCGCGGTGCCGGTTGGCGTAGCCCTGGCGGACCATGAGGCGGTCCACGTCCTCGTAGATCTCGCGCAGCGGGCGCCGCTCGCGCACCTCGCGCAGGAGCAGTGCGCGATGCGCCTCCAGGTCGGCCATCAGCCGGTCCTGCACCGGGTTGTCGCCCAGGGAGCCCGAATAGCCGATGTCGGCCGTGAAGCCCTTGTACACGGGGGCCATGTCCAGGATGAACGGCATCCCTGGCTCAAGACGCCGGCCCGTGGGGAAGAACTGGAGCGGCACCCGGAAGTTCGTGAACGCCGTGCGGTCGCCGAACCAGGCGAAGGGCAGATGGAACCAGTCCTTCACGCCCCGCGCACGCAGCCACGACCGCTGCATCCGCGCCGCCTCGCGCTCGGTCACCCCGGGTTCCAACCGGGCCGAGACGGCCTCGGCGCACTCGTACGCCAGCCGCTGGACCTCCCTGAACCCCCGCAGTTCCGCGGAGAGTTCGCGTTTCACCGCCGTAGTCATGCCACCGCCCCACCTGTCCACATCGACTGCGGTACGTGCTCGTAACTTGACACTCGTGAATGTGACAGTTGTTAGAGGCTGCGTCAATAGGCGTGATCTCTACCTGTGGATAACCGCGAGGGCCGGCCGCGTAGCTCTCAAGTAGGGGCATCCCCTACGGACCCGTACGTCTGGAGTCTGACGTGAGGACAGCTCTGCGGGGTGACGACCGCAGTGGTCCACGTCACTACCTTCGTAGACGTGACTGTGATCGCGACCGAAAGCCTGAGCAAGCGGTTCCCACGGGTGACCGCGCTTGACCGGCTCTCCGTGGACGTCGGCCCCGGTGTGACGGGGCTCGTCGGTGCCAACGGAGCCGGCAAGTCGACCTTGATCAAGATCCTGCTGGGTCTGTCCCCCGCCTCCGAGGGCCGAGCCGAAGTGCTCGGCCTCGATGTCGCCACCAAGGGTGCCGACATCCGCGAGCGCGTCGGGTACATGCCGGAGCACGACTGTCTGCCGCCCGACGTCTCGGCCACCGAGTTCGTCGTCCACATGGCGCGCATGTCCGGCCTGCCGCCCACCGCGGCCCGCGAGCGCACCGCGGACACCCTGCGCCATGTCGGTCTGTACGAGGAGCGCTACCGCCCCATCGGCGGCTACTCGACGGGCATGAAGCAGCGCGTCAAGCTCGCGCAGGCCCTCGTCCACGACCCGCAGCTGGTCTTCCTGGACGAGCCGACCAACGGCCTCGACCCGGTCGGCCGCGACGAGATGCTCGGCCTCATCCGCCGCATCTACACGGACTTCGGCATCTCGGTGCTGGTGACCTCGCACCTGCTGGGCGAGCTGGAGCGCACCTGCGACCACGTGATCGTGGTCGACGGCGGCAAGCTCCTGCGCTCCAGCTCCACCACGGACTTCACCCAGACCACGACCACCCTGGCGATCGAGGTCACCGACACGGACGAGCACCCGGACGGCACCCGCGCGGTGCGCGACGCGCTCCACGCGCGCGGGGTGGACACCCACGACAGCAGCGGCCTGCCGGGCGCGGGCCACGTCCTCCTCCTGACGGCCACGGGCGAGGAGACGTACGACGTGGTCCGGGACACGATCGCGGACCTCGGCCTCGGCCTGGTGCGCATGGAGCAGCGCAGGCACCACATCTCCGAGGTCTTCACCGACACCGACACCGACACCGGCACGGGCACTGACAACGACGCAGAGCGGAAGGAGGCCGTAGGCCATGGCAATTGACCAGCCCCTGGTCCCCCAGCCGGGCGACCAGACCCGCATCCACAACATCGGCTACCGCAACTACAACGGCCCCCGCCTGGGCCGCGCCTACGCCCGCCGCTCCCTCTACTCGCAGTCCCTGCGCGGCTCCTACGGCCTCGGCCGCTCGGTGAAGTCCAAGGTGCTGCCGATGCTGCTGTTCGTGGTCATGTGCGTGCCCGCGGCCATCATGGTGGCCGTCGCGGTCGCCACGAAGGCCAAGGACCTGCCCGTCGACTACACGCGCTACGCGATCATCATGCAGGCCGTCATCAGCCTCTACGTAGCCTCGCAGGCACCTCAGTCCGTCTCGCGCGACCTGCGCTTCAAGACCGTACCGCTGTACTTCTCGCGGCCGATCGAGACCGCCGACTACGTGAGGGCCAAGTACGCGGCGCTGGCCTCGGCCATGTTCATCCTGACCGCGGCCCCGCTGATCGTGCTCTACGTAGGAGCGTTGCTCGCGAAGCTCGACTTCGCCGACCAGACCAAGGGCTTCGCCCAGGGACTCGTCTCGGTGACCCTCCTCTCGCTGCTCTTCGCCGGCATCGGCCTGGTCATCGCCGCGGTCACCCCGCGCCGCGGCTTCGGCATCGCGGCCGTCATCGCCGTACTGACCATCTCCTACGGCGCGGTCTCCACCCTCCAGGCGATCGCCGACGCGCAGGGCGCCACGGACGCCATCCCCTGGATCGGCCTCTTCTCGCCCGTCACGCTCATCGACGGTCTCCAGTCGGCCTTCCTGGGCGCGAGTTCGGTGTTCCCCGGAGGCGTCGGCCCCACGCACGGAGAAGGCGTCGTCTACGTCCTCGCCGTCCTGGGCCTCATCGCCGCGACCTACGGCCTCCTGATCCGCCGCTACCGGAAGGTGGGCCTGTGACCACGCTCTCCATCGACCACGTCTCCCGCTGGTTCGGCAACGTGGTCGCCGTCAACGACATCACCATGACCGTCGGCCCCGGAGTCACCGGACTGCTCGGCCCCAACGGCGCCGGAAAGTCCACCCTCATCAACATGATGGGCGGCTTCCTCGCCCCCTCCACCGGCACCGTCACCCTCGACGGCCAGCAGGTGTGGCGCAACGAACAGATCTACAAGCACATCGGCATCGTCCCCGAGCGCGAGGCGATGTACGACTTCCTTACGGGACGCGAATTCGTCGTGGCCAACGCCGAGTTGCACGGTCTCGGCGCCAAGGCGGCCCAGAGGGCGCTGGCCACGGTCGAGATGGAGTACGCGCAGGACCGCAAGATCTCGACGTACTCCAAGGGCATGCGCCAGCGCGTGAAGATGGCCAGCGCCCTGGTGCACGACCCGTCGCTGCTCCTGCTCGACGAGCCGTTCAACGGCATGGACCCGCGCCAGCGCATGCAGCTCATGGACCTGCTGCGGCGGATGGGCGACGAGGGCCGCACGGTGCTGTTCTCGTCCCACATCCTCGAAGAGGTCGAGCAACTCGCCTGGCACATCGAGGTAGTTGTGGCCGGACGGCACGCGGCCAGCGGCGACTTCCGCAAGATCCGCCGCCTCATGACCGACCGCCCGCACCGCTACCTGGTCCGCTCCAGCGACGACCGCGCCCTCGCGGCCGCGCTGATCGCCGACCCGTCGACGTCCGGCATCGAGGTCGACCTGGCCGAGGGCGCGCTGCGCGTCCAGGCCGTCGACTTCGGCCGGTTCACGGTCCTGCTGCCCCGGGTGGCCAAGGACCACGGCATCCGGCTGCTCACGGTCTCGCCGTCGGACGAGTCCCTCGAGTCCGTCTTCTCGTATCTCGTCGCGGCGTAGGAGGCCAAGAGATGTACGACCCCACAGTCGCCCGACTCACCTACCGGGCCCTGCTCGGCCGGCGCCGGGCCCTCATCCTGGGCGCCCTGCCCTTCCTGCTGATCGCGATCTCCGTGGTGGTGCGCGGCCTCGCCGGCGCCGACGACCAGACCGCGGTCGACGTCCTGGGCGGGCTCGGCCTCGCCACGATGGTGCCGATCATCGGCGTCATCGCGGGCACCGGCGCGATCGGGCCGGAGATCGACGACGGCTCCGTGGTGTATCTGCTGTCCAAGCCGCTGAAGCGGCCCACGATCATCTTCACCAAGCTGATCGTGGCGGTCGCCGTCACCATGGTGTTCTCGGCGGTCCCCATGCTGATCTCCGGGTTCATCCTGAACGGCAACGGCCAGCAGATCGCCGTCGCCTACACGGTGGCCGCCCTGGTCGCCTCCATCGCCTACGCGGCACTCTTCCTGCTGCTCGGCACGGTCTCGCGGCACGCGGTGGTCTTCGGGCTCGTCTACGCCCTCGTCTGGGAAGCCCTGTTCGGCTCCCTGGTCGCCGGCGCCCGCACGCTCAGCGTCCAGCAGTGGTCCCTGGCCGTCGCCCACAAGGTCGCCGGCGGTGAGCTGGTCACCTCGGACGTCGGACTGACCACGGCGACGGTGTTCCTCGTCGCGGTCACCGTCGGAGCCACCTGGTACGCCGGACAGAAGCTGCGCTCGCTCAAGCTCGCCGGCGAGGAATGACAGGCAGGGCCTGCTGGAGATGACAGGTCCTGATCTTGACGGGGGCTTCATCTCTGTCCGGGCACACTGGGCAAACGGGACGGACGGCACGCACGGCTGGGAGGAACGGGGATGGCCGGAGAGGCAGCGTACGGCGGCGGTCAGGCCGAGTCCGGGGACGGCTGGGACAAGTTGGTCCTCGACGACGACTTCATACGGTCCGCCGAGACGGCCGAGCCGTCCGCCCGGGCCCGGATGCTCGCGGCGCGCTGGCGCGCGCAGTCCCCCGAGCCCCAGCCCTGGCGCTCGGACGAGCCGCCCGCGGGGTGGTTCTTCAGCAAGGCGCGGCGGCGTAAGTGGCGGCGGCGGTAAGGGTTCTGCCGGGTTCGTAGTTCGTTTGCCGCGGGCCCGGTGGGGGCTGGTCGCGCAGTCCCCCGCGCCCCTTTTAGGGGCGCCCGCCTGAGCCCTGTTTATTCGGTGGCGCCCAACTCGGCGTACAGGCACAGTTGTTCTGTCGACGCCGGATCAGCCGGCGCCACTTACTGGGAGAGGAGCTGGACGATGTCGATGCACGACAGGACGTCCAACTCCCTTCAGGGCAGCCCGCGGCGGTCTCCGGAGTAGTTACCCTCCGTCGAGTCGCCCACCACGGGGAGCTGCCCGGGGCGGCCGCTTCGAGCACGCGACTCATTATCGCGTGGGCCGCCCTCCCTTTCGCCCCCACCACCGGGGGCATTCTGCGCTGGGGCGGGTCGGTCGCGCGGACCGGTGCCACGAGGTGCCGCTCTCCGTGGGACGGACGCCGCCCCAGCGGCATCACCTACGCGAGCAACCGCTCCAGCACCACCGCGATGCCGTCCTCCTCATTCGAAGACGTCACCTCGTCCGCCACCGCCTTGAGTTCCTCATGCGCGTTGGCCATCGCCACGCTGTGGGACGCCCAGGCGAACATCGCGATGTCGTTGGGCATGTCGCCGAAGGCGATCGTGTCGGCGGCCTTCAGGCCCAGTCGGCGTGCCGCGATGGACAGGCCCGTCGCCTTGGACAGGCCGAGCGGCAGCAGTTCGACGATGCCCGCGCCGGCCATCGCGACCCCGACGAAGCCGCCCGCCGCCTCGCGGGCCGCCTCCGCGAGCTGGTCGTCCGTGAGGGTGGGGTGCTGGATGTAGATCTTGTTCAGGGGCGCGGTCCACAGGTCGGACGCGTCCGTGAACGGGGTCGCGGGAAGCTTCCCCGTGACCGTGTACCCGGGGCCGACCAGCACATCGCCGTCCAGGCCGTCCCGGCTCGCCGCGAGGAACAGCGGGCCGACCTCCGCCTCGATCTTGGCGAGGGCCACACCGGCCATTTGGCGGTCCAGGGTGACCGAGGTCAGCAGGCGGTGCTCCCCGGCGTCGTAGACCTGGGCGCCCTGGGCGCAGACCGCGAGGCCCTCGTAGCCGAGGTCGTCGAGGATGTGCCGGGTCCAGGGGGCCGAGCGGCCCGTCACCACGATGTGTGCCGCGCCCGCCGCGGTGGCCGCGGCGAGGGCGTCACGGGTGCGCGAGGAGATCGACTCGTCGGAGCGCAGGAGCGTTCCGTCGAGATCGGTCGCGATCAGCCGGTAGGGGAACCCCCCAGAGGGAGACGCAGTGCTCACTTGGCGACCGGCGTCAGGAACTCACGGCCGCCCAGGTACGGGCGCAGCACCTCGGGCACGCGCACGGAACCGTCGGGCAGCTGGTGGTTCTCCAGGATCGCCACGATCGTGCGCGGTACGGCGCAGAGCGTGCCGTTGAGCGTGGCCAGCGGCTGCACCTTCTTGCCGTCGCGCAGGCGCACCGACAGCCGACGGGCCTGGAAGCTGTCGCAGTTGGAGGCCGAGGTCAGCTCGCGGTACTTGCCCTGGGTCGGGATCCACGCCTCGCAGTCGAACTTGCGGGACGCCGACGAACCGAGGTCGCCCGAGGCCACGTCGATGACCTGGAAGGGCAGTTCGAGAGCGGTGAGCCACTGCTTCTCCCAGTCCAGGAGCCGCTGGTGCTCGTTCTCCGCGTCCTCGGGGAGGACGTACGAGAACATCTCGACCTTGTCGAACTGGTGCACGCGGAAGATGCCACGCGTGTCCTTGCCGTACGTGCCGGCCTCGCGGCGGAAGCACGGGGAGAAGCCCGCGTAGCGCAGCGGGAGCTTGTCCGCGTCGAGGATCTCGTCCATGTGGTACGCGGCGAGGGGGACCTCGGAGGTGCCGACCAGGTAGTAGTCGTCCTTCTCCAGGTGGTACACGTTCTCCGCGGCCTGGCCGAGGAAGCCGGTGCCCTCCATGGCGCGCGGGCGGACCAGCGCCGGGGTCAGCATCGGGATGAAGCCGGCCTCCGTGGCCTGCGCGATCGCCGCGTTGACGAGCGCCAGCTCCAGGAGGGCGCCGACGCCGGTGAGGTAGTAGAAGCGCGAGCCGGAGACCTTGGCGCCGCGCTCGACGTCGATGGCGCCCAGCGCCTCGCCGAGCTCCAGGTGGTCCTTGGGCTCGAAGCCCTCGGCGGCGAAGTCACGGATCGTGCCGTGCGTCTCCAGGACGACGAAGTCCTCCTCGCCGCCCACTGGCACGTCGGGGTGCACGAGGTTGCCGAGCTGGAGCGCGAGGCGCTTGGTCTCCTCGTCCGCCTCGTGCTGCTCGGCGTCGGCCGCCTTGACGTCGGCGGCGAGCTGGCCGGCCTTCTTCAGCAGCTCGGCCTTCTCGTCCGCGGATGCCTTGGGGATGAGCTTGCCGAGCGACTTCTGCTCGGTGCGCAGCTCGTCGAAGCGGACGCCGGACGACCTGCGCCGCTCGTCGGCGGACAGGAGAGCGTCGACGAGCGCGACGTCCTCTCCACGGGCGCGCTGGGAGGCGCGCACACGGTCGGGGTCCTCACGGAGCAGGCGAAGGTCAATCACGCGGACCAGGCTACCGGTGACGGGTTCCGGCTCACGACTCGGTATTCCGAACTGCGGCTTACATCCAGATATGGGGTAATTGCGAAGAGTGTTCAGGCGTGTCGATGCGTGTCAATGAAAAGGCGTCCCGCTCCCCGGAACGGGGCAGGCGCGAGGCGGTCTGTTGACCCGAATCCCTTGGGGGAAACGGGACTTGAGGTCGCGGTTGTCCACAGGAATCCACATCCCGGAAGAGTTATCCACAGGCTGTGCGAAAGATCTGTGGACATTGGAAGTGATCATTTCCAGCGGGTTTCGCGAGACGGGTAATTCCTGTCCCAAACGCACCTCCCAACCACTTTGGGGTGGAAATGTGTCGCTCCATAGGATTGCCCGAAGGAAACAGGTGGACGAAGAGTGACCTACGCGCCGGTGGACGCATCGACGGCCTGTAGGGAGATTTGTCGACCGGATCGCACTTCGTTGTCGACTTGTCCCCAGGTCGAGAAGCGGACCTGTGGATAACTTCTGTGGATAACGAAGATACGCAGGTAGTACCGGGACGCCAGGCAGGTACTGCCGGTCAGAAACGGCCGTCCTGGCAGTGCGCGACCCAGTCGGCCGCCGCCAGGAACTCCTCGTCCGAGGTGCCCGGGAACAGCGGCCGCACCCCGTCCACGCCGACGTCGGCGCGCGGGTACGAACCGAGGTAGCGCACCTGCAGACAGATCCGCTTGAGCCCGGTCAGCGCCTCGGCGACCCGGCGGTCGGAGATGTGTCCCTCGGCGTCGATGCAGAAGCAGTAGTTGCCGATGCCGGCGCCGGTCGGGCGGGACTGGAGCAGCATGAGGTTGATGCCCCGGGTGGCGAACTCGCCGAGCAGGTCGCGCAGCCCGCCGGGGTGGTCGTCGCGCTGCCAGATCACGACCGACGTCTTGTCCGCGCCGGTCGGAGCCGCCGGCCGGGCGGGCCTGCCCACCAGCACGAACCGGGTCTGCGCGTTCTCCGCGTCGTGGATCTCGGTCTCCAGGGCCTCCAGACCGTACCGGGCGGCGGCGAACTCACCGGCGAACGCGGCGTCGTAGCGGCCCTCCTGGACCAGGCGGGCGGCGTCCGCGTTCGAGGCCGCCGACTCCCACAGGGCGTCCGGGAGGTTCGCCTTCATCCAGTTGCGGACCTGCGGCTGGGCGGCGGGATGCGCGGAGACCGTCTTGATGTCGGAGATCTTCGTGCCCGGCCTGACCAGCAGCGCGAAGGTGATCGACAGCAGCACCTCGCGGTAGATCATCAGCGGCGCGCCCGCGACCAGCTCGTCCAGGGTGGTGGTGATGCCGCCCTCGACGGAGTTCTCGATCGGCACGAACGCTGCCTCGGCCTCGCCGGTGCGCACCGCGTCCAGCGCGGACTGCACCGACACGTACGGGATCAGCTCCCGGGTGGCCGCCTCGGGAAGCGTCCGCAGGGCGACTTCGGTGAAGGTGCCCTCAGGGCCGAGATACGCGTAGCTGGCTGGCATGACCTCACCCTAATGGGCCTTGCGAAACCGGGCGCACGCTTCCTCGGTCAGCCACCCGTGAGGGCGACGGCCTCACCCCTCCAGCAACCGCTGCCCCACGTACTCGCCCTCCGCCGCCCCGCCCGGCACCGCGAACAGGCCGCTCGCCTCATGACGGATGTACGTCGACAGGGCGTCACCGCGGTCGAGTTTCCGCTGCACGGTGACGAAGCCCCGCAACGGGTCCGCCTGCCAGCACACGAAGAGGAGCCCGGCGTCCGGGGTGCCGTCGGCGGCGATGCCGTCGTGGTACGAGAAGGGGCGCCGCAGCATCGCCGCACCGCCGTTCTGGTCGGGGCGGGCGATCCGGGCGTGCGCGTTGATGGGGACGACCAGGGCGCCCTTCGCGTCGGTCTTCTCCAGGTCCATCGCGGTCGTCTCACCGCCTCCGGACAGCGCCGCCCCATTGGACTTGCGGCGCCCGACGACGTTCTCCTGGGCGCCGGTCGAGAGCTTCTCCCAGTCGTCCAGAAGCATCCGGATACGGCGTACGACGGCGTAGGAGCCGTTCGCCATCCACGCCGGGTCGGTCGAACCGGACGCCGGCACGAAGATCCGTTTGTCGAAGGTGGACTCGGTCGGCTTGGGGTTGCGGGTGCCGTCGAGCTGGCCCATCAGATTGCGGGCCGTCATCTTGTGGGCCGTCGCGCCCGGCGTCCGGTTGAAGCCGTTCATCTGCCAGCGGACCCGGGCCGCGCTGCCCGCCTCCTTCTGGATCGTGCGCAGGGCATGGAAGGCGACCAGCGCGTCGTTGGCGCCGATCTGCACCCACAGGTCGCCGTTGCTGCGCGCCTTGTCGAGGTGGTCGGAGGAGAAGTCGGGGAGCGGGTCGAGGGAGGCAGGGCGCTGCTTCTCCAGTCCCGTACGGGAGAAGAAGGAGTTGCCGAAGCCGAAGGTGATCGTCAGCGAGGAGGGGCCCGCGTCCAGGGCGACATCCGTGTCGTCCTGCGCCGCCGCCTCGCCCGCCATCAGCCGCTGGGCGGTCGTCGACCAGCGGCGCAGCAGGGCCGCCGCCTCCTTGCGGCTCGCTCCCGCCGCCAGGTCGAAGGCGACGAGGTGGCCGCGTGCCTGGAGGCCCTCGGTGATGCCGGGCTGATGTTTCCCGTGAAACATTGCCATGTCCTCGCCCAGCGAGGTCAGCGGTGTGGCCTCGGCGGGCGCGGACGCGTACCCCACGGCGCCGCCCGCCGCACCGAGCACGAGCCCGGTGGCACCGGCCGTACCGAGGAGCCGTCGGCGGGAAATGCCCTCCCCTGGGGAGGTGTTTTCGGAAACGGCCTCCCCAGGAGGTGCCTCTACGGTCCGGGCCTCGGGAATGGACTGGTCAGGCATGGCGTGGTTCAGCCGATCTGCGCGTTCTTGTCGACGGTCGTCTGGTCGATGTCGGAGGTCCGCACGGTCACCGAGATCTTCCAGTCGCCCGCCATGGGGATCTGGATTCCGTTCGCGGCCCAGTGCCCGGTTGCGATGCGGTCGGGCGTCACGGGGAGCGGGCCGATCTTCTTCGCGGCGAGGGTGAAGGCGACCTTCACCTCGGGGACGTCGAAGGCCCGGCCGTTGGGGCGCTGCACATAGACGTGCATCTCGTTGCCGCCCACGCGCGCGGGGTCGAGGTCGAGCCGGATGACGCCCTTGCCGTCCGTGCCTCCGGTGTCGAAGGACATGTCCAGGGTCAGGGCGCCGGCGGACGACGAGGAGGAGGACGAGGAGGAGGCCTTGGCCGCCTTGGCGTCCTCCTCCGTGCGGCCCGGTTCGGTGGTCGTCAGGGCCGTGGTGACGGCGAGGACGACGACGGCGACGGCGGCCTCGGCGAGCACCGAGCGGCGCAGTCCGAACAGGACCGGGTCGGCGTCCCGCAGCCGCTTCTGCCGCGCGGTGTCCACGGCGGTCCGCTGGCGGGCGAGTTGGGCGGCGCGCTTGGAGTCGCCGGCCGACTCGGGATCGGCGCCCATGGCGGACGCGGTCCCGTCGGAGTCGGCCTCGGCGGACGCGGTGGCGTCGGCGACACCGGCCTCGGCTGCGGTCGTAGCGCTGGAGGCACTGGCCGCGGCGGACGCCGTAGCGCTGGAGTCGGCCGTCTTCGTGGACGCGCTGGCGTGCGCCTTCTCCTTCTCCGGCTCGCGCTCTTCCACGGCTGTCGCGCTCGCCTCGGCCGGCTCCGCCAGCCGTCCGGTCCAGCGCCGCGAGATCGACGCGATGCCGACGAGTAGCGCCACGAGGCCGATCTTCACGAGCAGCAGCTGCCCGTAGCCGGTGTCGGTGAACGCCGACCAGGAGCCGAGCTGGCGCCAGGACTGGTAGATGCCGGTCGCGACGAGCGCGAGGACGCTGCCGAACGCGATGCGCGAGAAGTTCTGTACGGCCGTCCGCCCGACCCGGTTGTCGGCGGGCGCCCGGTAGAGCGCGACGAGGAGGGCGGAGAGACCGCCGAGCCACATCGCGACGGCCAGCAGGTGGACGACGTCGACGGGCATCGCGATGCCGGGCTGTAGCCCGGTCGAGGCGTGCTCGGCCAGGGCCCAGCTCGCGGCGAGCCCGGCGGCCACCACACCGCCGCCGATCGCGAGCCCGAAGGTGAGGTCCCGCTTCTCCTCGTCCTCCCGCTTGTCGTACGCCCCGAAGAGCACGGCGATGAACAGGGCCGCCGCAGCGAGCAGCAGCAGCCGGGAGACGAGCGCGGCGCCCGTCTTGGTCTGGAGGACCTGACCGAGGAGGTTCAGGTCGAAGATGTCGCCGAACTTCCCGCTGGTCGTGTACGAGCCGCGCAGGAGCAGCAGCCAGAGCGTGGCCGCGGTGAGCGAGAACCAGCCGGAGACGACCAGCCGCTGGAGGGCGCGCACTCCGGCGCCGCGCTGCCAGCAGGCCAGGACAAAGGCGGCGCCGCCCACCATGACGATGAAACCGGCGTACGACATGTAGCGCCCGAAGCCGTACAGCCCGCCGACGAGCCCGCCGCCCACGTCCTGGTCGGAGACCGAGACGGTGGTCTTGGAGGGGGCGCCGACGGAGAACGTGAAGGCGCCGGCCACGGGGTGGCTGTCGGCCGACACGACCTGCCAGGCCACCGTGTACGTGCCGTCGGGCAGGCCGCTGCGGACCTGGATGGCGTACGTCGTACCGCTGATGTTCGACGGTTTGCCGACGTCGACGCGTTTGCCCTTCGGGTTGAGCACACGCAGCGAGTCGTCGTTCGTCGACACCTTCTCGGAGAAGGTGAGCGAGATCTGCGTCGGAGCCTTGTCGACCACCACCCCCGAACTGGGGTCGCTGCCGGTCAGCGCGGCGTGCGCGGAGGCGGTACCCGCCCCGGCGAAGAGCATGCCGGTGACGGCCAGGAGCAGCAGCACCAGATTGCGGACGCGGGGGGTGATGGTCGTCTTCAAGGTGGGGTCCCTCCCTCAGTGCCCGGTCGTGGGGTTGTACGTCGCCGACTTCACGGGCATCTCAACCGTGAGAGGGCCGGACTTGGCAAAGTGCAGCTTCACGGTCACGCTGTCGCCCTGCTTCAGGGTGTGCTTCAGCTTGTCGAACATCAGGTGGTTGCCCCCGCTCTTGAACACGAGTTGACCGTGTGCGGGCACATCGAGGGACGTCACCTCCTCCATCGCCTGGCCGACCGTCTCGTGCACGGAGACCGGGCCGAGGTCGCTGGTGACGGAGGTCAACTCGTCCTTCGCGCCGCCCTTGTTGGCGATGTCCAGGAAGCCCGCCGCCATGTCGGAGACCGGCTGGGGGATGTAGGCGGAGCTGACGGAGAGCTGGGCCTTCGCGTCGTCCGAGCCGCCGCAGCCGGTGAGGACCAGCGCCCCCGCCAGCACTACGACACCCGACGCGACCGCGTGCCTCACGGGGTCTCCCCCTTGATGATCTTGGGGAGGTCCTTGGTGTAGTCGTCGACGGTGGTGTCCTGGCCGTAGAGCAGGTAACCGCCGTTGGTCTTCGGGGAGAACGCGACGACCTGGGTGCCGTGGACGGAGACGAGCTTGCCGTTCTTGTCCTTCGAGGTCGGCTCGATGGAGATGCCCATGGTGCGGGCGCCGGCCTGGATGGTCGCGAACTTGCCGGTCAGGCCGACGAACTGGGTGTCGATGCCCTTGAGCCACTTGCCGAGCTCGGAGGGGGTGTCGCGGGCCGGGTCGGTGGTGACGAACACGACCAGCAGCTTGTCCTGCTCGGCCTTGGGCAGGGACTTCTTGGCGACGGCGATGTTGTTCATCGTCAGCGGGCAGATGTCGGGGCAGTGGGTGTAGCCGAAGTAGATCAGCGTCGGGCGGCCCTTGGACTCGGCCCGGAAGTCGTACTTCTTGCCGTGTGTGTCCGTGAGGACCAGGTCCGGCTTCTCGAACGGGGTGTCGAGCACGGTGGCGGCCTGCGTCGCGGTGTCCTCGGAGACCACGGCGACGGGGCTGTTGCCGTCGCCGCTGCCGCAGGCGGAGAGCGTCAGGGTGGCGGCGGCGAGCAGCGCGGCCGCGGCGAACGTCTTCTTGCGCATAGGAAAAATGTCCCAGTTGTGAGAGCTCCGGCGCGCACCGGGGTCGTACGCAAGAGTCGCACGGACCCCTGTGCGCGCCATGAGTGACGGGCCTCAGACGGTCGTACGCCGGCGGCCGGCGAGCACGCCGTACGCCACGCCCGCCGCGCCGACGGCGATGCCGACGACGCCGAGGACGCGGGCGGTGGTGTCGGAGGAGTCGGCGGACGACGAGGTGGAGTCGGTGGCGGTGGTCTCGGTCTTCTCGGAGGCGTCCTCGGCGGTCGCGCCGGAGGCGGCGGCGGAGGTCAGCGCAAGCGTCGGAGCCGGGTTGTCGGGCTCCTCCTCGCCGTCCTTCTGCACCTCGATCCAGCGCACGACCTCCTTGTCGGAGTACGTCTGGAGCGCCTTGAAGACGAGCTGGTCGGCGTCCGTGGGCAGCATGCCGACGGAGACCGGGAACTTCTGGAAGTAGCCCGGCTCGACGCCCTTGCCGGTCGCGGTCCAGGTGACCTTGGTGACGGCCTCGGTGATCGTCTCGCCGTGCATCTCGGCCGGCTTGGCGAGCTTCGACTTGGTGACCTTGACGGTCCAGCCGCTGATCGGCTCCGGCATCACGGACGCCAGCGGGTGGTCGGTCGGGAAGGTGACCTCCAGCTTGGTGGTCGACGCGTCGTCACGCTCGTTCGGGACCTTGAAGTCGACGACCGCGTAGCCGCCCTTGACGGCCGCGCCCTCGGGCTGCACGGAGACGTGCGCGAAGGCGGGGGAGGACAGGACCAGCACGGCCGAGCCGGCGACGGCAGCGGCGGCGGCGATACGAGAGGTCTTCATGGAAAGGAGCACTCCACTTCGAGTTCGAGTGAGTTCCGGTGGTGAAGAGGGGCGCGTGAGGTCCCGGGCGCATCAGTGGTTTCCCGGCTGAAGAAGACGGGCACGCGCGTGTGCCGCACGACGGCGGCCTCTTCACGCACAGAAGGGAGTGCGGGTCGGTGGTCGCGTCGCGTCAGGCGGCGAGGGTGTGTGCGGCGGCGGCCGGCGGGCCGCGGCGGATCACCGAGTGCTGGAGCGCGGTGGTGTGCGGCGCGGGCGGCGCGAACAGGGCGGTACGGCGCGGGCGCGGGCCCGCCTCGGGCGCCCCCGGCAGCCCGGCCCGCAGGGCGCGCACCAGGGCGAGGGCCCCGCGCAGCGACCGTACGAGCGCCCCTTCCGCGACTCCGTGCGCCGACAGTTCCATCAGGCGCAGCAGCGCCAGGTCCCCGCGCCGCAGCAGCCAGCCCGCGGCGAGCGCCGCGAGGACGTGACCGAGCAGCATGGACAGGGACGGGAACAGCGACATCGAGGAAGCGGCCGAGGTGGACATGGCGTCCGCCGGGTGATGCATCGACCCCATGGAACTCATGGAATTCATGGCACTCATGGAGCCTGTCGAACCCGTCGAGCCCGAAGTCGGCAACAGCCGCGCGTCGGTGAGGATCTGCTGGGCCTGCGCCGGGCTGATCGCCGCGGCGGTGGTCCCGCACAGGAGATGCGCGGCGCGCGCGACGAGCGTGGCGTCGGACGCGGACAGGGTGCCCGTGGTCGACGTACCGGCCGTCTGGCTGAGCCCGAACAGGGTGTGCAGCACGGTCTGTCCGACCGCGAGCAGCGCCGCTATCCCCGGCAGCGAGCGCTCACGCCCGGCGAGCGGGGCCACGACGAGGAACGTGACAAGGAAGCCCGCCCCCAGTGTCCACAGCGGAACGGTGGCGCAGGAGGCGATGGCATGACCGGCCGCGGCCAGCACGACACAGACCGCGGCGAACACCGCGGCCCGCAGGACCCGGAGTTCACCGCCGGAGCGCGCCGTACGTGGGTGGGGGGCAGTCATGGCGGGCTCATCATCGCACCGGCCTTATCGCCGCCATACGGCAGGTCCGCAACATCGGGGACGTAGTGTGTCGTAGGTCACAAGGATCACTCTCCGACGTGAGCTACCTCCGGATACACCAATTACGTTTGGGACACATCCCCCATATGGGCGGCATCACGTCAACTCCGTGCTTACACAGGGGCACTGGCGGCAATAGGTATCACTATGTCGAGCCGCGGCCGGGAGGCTGGAGCATGAGCATCTGGTGGTCACTCCATCTGAGGCGCGAGGCCGCGAGCGTGCCACTCGCCCGGCGACTGTTCCTCGGCACGATGGAGACCGCGGGCGTCGACCCGGACATCTCCTACGACCTCTCCGTCGCCCTGAGCGAGGCGTGCGCCAACGCCGTCGAGCACGGCGGCGACACCGCGCACGGCACGTCCTCGGAGGCGTACCGGGTCACCGCGTACCTCGACGGCGAGAAGTGTCGTATCGAAGTCGCGGACTCGGGCCCCGGTTTCGCCCGCACGCAGTCCGTCCGCCCGGCTCCGAGCGAGGCCGAGAACGGCCGCGGCCTGTGTCTCATCCAGGAACTCGCCGACCACGTCCACATCGGCAACAAGCCGGGTGTGGGCGGCGCGGTGGTGAGCTTCGACAAGATCCTGAAGTGGCGGAAGGACGCGCCGTTGATGGCGGTGTAGCCGGGAGGTTCCCGCCGGCTACAGCTTTCTGAGCATTCTTACCTTGCGCACAGCGCATGCTCACGTCCCTGACTGCCGCCGTCCCTAGCTTCGCGACCATGACGGGAAACCACAAAGACAGAACCATCAGCCGGCGCCGCGCGATCGCGGTGACCGGCGGGACGGTCGCGGCCGGCGGGCTGGTGGCGGCCGGGTTCCAGTCGGCGTTCGCCGACACTGCGGACACGACCGCCGACGCGGACGCGACGGCCTCGGCTACGGCGAGCTCGACCAGCAGTGAGTGCATGACGCTGATGACGAGCGTCACGGAGGGCCCCTACTACCTCGACGGTGCCTTGGTGCGCAAGGACATCACCGAGGGCAAGGCGGGCGTCCCGCTCACCCTGCGCCTGACCGTCGTCGACGCCACGGACGGCTGCACCCCGGTCAAGGGCGCGGCCGTCGAGATCTGGCACTGCGACGCCTGGGGCTACTACTCCGGCTACACCACCGCCAACCCCGGTGGCTCGGCCCCCGCGGAGAGCGAGGAGGGCGACTCCGCCAACGACCTGACGTATCTCCGCGGTTACCAGGTCGCCAACGCCAACGGGGTCGTCAAGTTCGAGACGATCTTCCCGGGCTGGTACACGCCCCGCACCTGCCACATCCACGTCAAGGTGCACACCGGCGGCGAGAAGGAGGACGGCACCTACGAGGGCGGCAAGGTCAACTACACCGGCCAGCTGTTCTTCGCCGACGACATCGCCGAGGAGATCTTCACCCTCGACCCGTACGCCAGGCACACGGGCTCGTACACCGTCCTCGCCGACGACATGGTCTACGACGGCGGCGGCGCGGCCAGCGGTCTGCTCACCCTCAAGGCCGTGCACAAAAAGGACCCGTCCAAGGGCTACAAGGGCTCCCTGACGCTCGGCGTCGACCCGGACGCCGAGAGCACGGGTGCGGGCAGCGGCGGAGGCGGTACGCCCCCGAGCGGCGCTCCGAGTGACGCCCCTACGGGTACGCCGCCCAGCGACAGCGCCTCCCCTTCCACCTCGGCCTCCTCATAAGGTAAGGGACATGACAAGCCGCGAGGACGACGCGCTGGCGCGGGCCGCCGTGGCCGCGCTCACCGGTCAGCTGGCCCTGGCTCCCAAGCCTGGACTGCCCGACCCGCGCGACCTGGACGCCCGCAGCACGCGCCAGGAGCACGACAGTCTGCGCTGGTCGGCCAAGGCGCTGGCGCCCGGCCTCGCGGCGATGGCCGCCGCCGCCCGCCGTGCCGGCGAAGCCACGCCGGCGCTGCGGGCGGAGCTGGGCGCGATCGGCCGGTGCGCCGAGCACTCGGTCGGCCTGGCGGGAGGCGGCCACAAGGGCGCCCTGTGGGCCCTCGGTTTCCTGGTCGCCGCGGTCGCCCTGGACCCCGGCGCCAAGGCCCGCGAGATCGCCGTGAACACCCGGAAGATCGCCGCGTTCAACGACAAGGGCGCCCCCAGGCGCCCCTCCCGGGGTTCGTCGATCTCCGTCAAGTACGGCGCGGCCGGCGCCCGGGGCGAGGCAAGGGCCGGATTCCCGCACGTACGCAGGGCGTTGGACGCCCTCGCCACAGCCCGCGCGGCAGGTGCCACCGAGACCCAGGCCCGCCTGGACGCCCTCCTCACGGTGATGTCCACCCTCCAGGACACCGAACTCCTGCACATCGCGGGCCCGTTGGGCCTGCGCCAGGTCCAGGCGGGGGCCCGCGGTGTCCTGGAGGCGGGCGGCACGGCGACGGAGGCGGGCGCGGGGGCACTGGCCGCCCTGGACGCCGACCTCCACGCGCGCGCGTGGAGCCCTCGCGGAAGCGCGGGGCTCCTGGCGGGAGCGCTGTTCCTGGACTCCTTGCCGGTCAGCTCGCCAATACCTGCTGCCTGACGGGCACTTCACCACTGCCGGCCGCCCACCGCACCGCCGGCCCCATCGCGTACGACGCCCCCACGGTCGCCCCGCCCAGCAGCAGCCAGCCCGGCGTGCCCCACTCCAACAACAGGGACGTCAGCACCAGGGGACCCATCGTCCTGGCCACGGTGACGCCGGTCCCGAAGAAGCCCTGGTACTCGCCCACCCGGTCAACGGGCGCCAGCGCGAAGGACAGTTGCCAGGACCCCGCCGACTGCCCCATCTCGGCGGCTACTTGCAGCACCGCCCCGACCACCAGCGCCCCCACGGCCACCCACGGCGACGCGCCCGCCGACAGCGCGAACACCGCGCAGGCCGCCAGCATGATCCAGCCGGACCGCCGCACCGCGCGCGTGGCCGACGCGAGCCCCGTGATCCCGCGGGCCGTGCGCACCTGGAAGACCATCACCGCACCGGTGTTGAGCACGAACAGCGCGGAGACCAGCCAGGTCGGCGCGTCCGTCCGCTCGGCGATCCACAGCGGCAGCCCGAGGCTGAGCAACGGCATCCGCAGCAGCAGCACGGTGTTGAGCAGCGTGACGACGACGTACGGCCGGTCCCGCAGCACTCCGAGACCGCCGGCCTTCCGCACCCGGGCGCCGGGTACCGACGGCAGCCGCACCAGCAATCCCGCGCACACCAGGAAACTCACCGCGTCCAGCGCGAACACCCCTAGGTACGCCGACCGCGTCCCCGCCCGCAGCGCGAGCCCGCCGAGGCCCGCGCCCACCGCGAGACCGGCGTTCAGCGTCGACTGGAGATGAGCCAGCAGCCCGGTCCGCTCCCCGGCGGACACCAGCCCCGCCAGCAGCGCCTGCCGGGCCGCCGCGAGCCCCGACTGCGCGGACGCGTAGGCGCACGCGGCGATCACGAACGGCACGAACCCCCGTACGACGAGGAAGGACGCCACCGCGAGCCCCGTCGCCAGCGCCAGCAGCACCGCCGTACCGCGCGGTCCGCGCCGGTCGGCGAGCCGCCCCAGCGGCACCCCGACCAGCGAACCGACGGCCCACGCGAGGGTGAGCCCGAGGCCCACGCGCGCGGGGGCGAGCCCGACGACGCGGGTGAAGTACAGCGCCGAGGTCACGTAGTAGGCGCCGTCGCCGACCGAGTTGGTCAACTGGGCGAGTGCGAGGGTGCGTTGCGGGCCCGCGGGCGGGACGAGTGCGTTCGTCATGCCTCTGACGTTAGAAGCTCGGTGGATCCCTGGTGAGAACCAATGAGCACTTCCTTTGTTGGTCCAATTCAGGACTCTTCCAGCACTCGCCCCAACGCGTCCAACGCCTCCGGGTACACCCGCTCGCGAGGCGTCCCGTACCCGACCACCAGCCCTTGCGGCCGGTTCTCGCCCGCCGCATGCCAGTGCTCACCGAGCCGCCCGACCGCGAGCCCTGCTTTCTCGGCGAGCGCGAGTGCGGCCTCCTCGTCGGCCACCTCCACTAGCGCGTGCAGCCCCGCCGCGATGCCGTAAACGTTTGCGTGCGCTCCCAGCCGGCCGAGGAGCTGGTCGCGGCGGCGCCGGTACCGCAGTCGGCACGCGCGCACGTGACGGTCGTAGGCATGGCTGTCGATCAGTTCGGCGAGCGCCAACTGGCCGATGGTCTCGGTGTGGTGGTCGCTGTGCAGCTTGGCGTCGGCGACCGCGTCGACGAGGTGGGGCGGCAGCACCATCCAGCCGAGCCGCAGCGCGGGCCCGAGCGTCTTGGAGGCGGTGCCCAGGTACACGACCTGGCCCGGTGCCATCCCCTGGAGCGCGCCCACGGGCTGGCGGTCGTAGCGGAACTCCCCGTCGTAGTCGTCCTCGACGATCAGGCCCCCACGCGCGCGTGCCCAGTCGGTCAGCGCCCGTCGGCGCTCGGGGTGCAGGGTGACGCCGGTCGGGTACTGGTGGGCCGGTGTCACCACCACGGCCGCCGCGTTCCCCAACTCCTCGGCGCGGGCGCCCCGTTCGTCGACCCGTACGGGCACCACGCGCCCGCCGTTGTGCCGCACCACCTCCCGGTGGAACGGCAGCCCCGGGTTCTCCATGGCGACCTCGGCGACACCACGCCCCGCCGCCGCGTCCAGCACGCGCGTGAGGAGCGCGAGTCCCTGCACGTACCCGGACGTGATCACGATCCGCTCCGGCGGCGCGATCACCCCGCGCGCCCGCCCCAGGTACCCCGACAGCGCGGTGCGCAGTTCGATACGGCCGCGCGGATCTCCGTAGTCGTACGCCAAGGAGGGTGCCGTCGCGATGGCGCGGCGCAGCGAGCGCAGCCAGGCCGCCGCCGGGAACATGCCGACGTCGGGGCTGCCGGGCCGCAGGTCGAAACGGGGTACACGCGCGCGTGCCGCCGCGCCCGGTGCCTCCGCGTCGACGGAGGGCAGCAGCGCGACCTCGGTGCCCGAGCCCTGGCGCGCGGTCAGGTAGCCCTCGGCGACGAGCTGGTCGTAGGCCGCCTTCGCGGTGCCCCGGGAGACGCCGAGCTCGGTCGCGAGCCGCCGGGTGGCGGGGAGGCGGGTCCCCGGGGCGAGCCGGCCGTCGCGTACGGCGTCCCGGAGGGCGCGTTCGAGGCCGACCCGGCGGCCTCCCTCGGGGTCGGGTTCCAGGTGCAGGTCGACCCCGACGCCGGACCAGAAGTCGTTCACGAAAAAGCCCTCCCCCTAGGCGCGTTCATGAAAAAAGCCCTCCCCCTAGGCATGCGATCGGCACACGAATGGCCGGGCACCGCAGGTGTGCCCGGCCATCAGTCTTCTATCAGTTGTCCGCTGTCGACTGTCAGCCCTTGAGGGACGCCATCCAGCTCTCGACCTCGGCCGAGGTGCGGGGCAGGCCGTCGGACAGGTTCCGGTTGCCGTCCTCGGTGACGAGGATGTCGTCCTCGATGCGGACGCCGATGCCGCGGTACTCCTCGGGGACGGTCAGGTCGTCCGCCTGGAAGTACAGGCCGGGCTCCACCGTGAGGACCATGCCGGGCTCCAGGGTGCCCTCGACGTACGTCTCGGTCCGCGCGGCGGCGCAGTCGTGGACGTCCATGCCGAGCATGTGGCCCGTGCCGTGCAGCGTCCACCGGCGCTGGAGGCCCAGCTCCAGGACGCGCTCCACGGGACCCTCGACAAGACCCCACTCGACGATCTTCTCGGCCAGCACCCGCTGCGCCGCGTCGTGGAAGTCGCGGTACTTGCCGCCCGGCTGCACCGCCGCGATACCGGCCTCCTGGGCCTCGTACACGGCGTCGTAGACCTGCTTCTGGATCTCGGTGAAGCGGCCGTTGACCGGCAGTGTGCGCGTCACGTCGGCGGTGTACAGGGTGTGCGTCTCGACGCCGGCGTCCAGGAGGAGCAGGTCGCCGGAGCGGACCGGGCCGTCGTTGCGCACCCAGTGCAGGGTGGTGGCGTGCGGGCCGGCGGCGCAGATCGAGCCGTAGCCGACGTCGTTGCCCTCCACGCGCGCGCGGAGGAAGAACGTGCCCTCGATGTAGCGCTCGCTCGTGGCCTCGGCCCTGTCGAGGACCTTGACCACGTCCTCGAAGCCGCGGACCGTCGAGTCGACGGCCTTCTGCAGCTCGCCGACCTCGAACTCGTCCTTGACCAGGCGGGCTTCGGAGAGGAAGACCCGCAGTTCCTCGTCGCGCTCGGCGGTGACCTTGTCGGTCAGCGCGGCCTCGATGCCGGCGTCGTGGCCGCGCACGACGCGGACCGGGCCGGTGGCCTCGCGCAGGGCGTCGGCCAGCTCGCGGACGTCGGAGGCGGGGATGCCGTAGAGCTTCCCGGCCTCGGTGAGGGAGTGGCGGCGGCCGACCCACAGCTCGCCCTGGCCGGAGAGCCAGAACTCGCCGTTCTCGCGGTCGGAGCGCGGCAGGAGGTAGATCGTCGCCTTGTGGCCCTCGGTGCTCGGCTCCAGGACGAGGACGCCGTCCTCGGTGAGGCTGCCCGTCAGGTACGCGTACTCGACCGAGGCCCGGAAGGGGTACTCGGTGTCGTTCGAGCGGGTCTTCAGGTTGCCCGCAGGGATCACCAGGCGCTCGCCCGGGAAACGCGCGGAGAGCGCGGCGCGGCGGCGGGCGGTGTGCTCGGCCTGCTCGACGGGCCGCAGATCGTGCAGCTCGGTGTCGGCCCAGCCGGACTTCATGCTGTCTGCGAGTTCGTCGGACACGCCCGGGTACAGGCCGTTCTTCCGCTTCTTGATGGGCGCTTCAGGCTCCTCAGACTCAGTCTCCGGGGTCTCCGGATTGAGTTCGTCGGCCACGGTCATCCTCCTAGATACGGCACTGGACCCCGTCCATCGTACGGTCGTACGGAAGGGGGCCCAGGGCCGTATGGCCTGTTACACATGGCGCCCGGGCGACTACTCGAAACGGGCCGCCAGAAGGACGACGTCCTCGTCGCTGTCGGCCGTGTCGAGGCCGTCCGGCAGGACCGTCCGCAGGACGTACTCGGCGATCCGGGCCGGGTCGTCGCGCAGCGCCTTGGGAACGCTTGCCGCCGCCGCGTGCAGGCGGGCGAAGGCGCGGTCCATGGGGTCGCCGGTGCGGTGCAGCAGCCCGTCCGTGTAGAGCAGCACCGTCTCGCCGGGCTCCGCCTCCAACTCCACGCTCGGCGCCTCCCAGCAGGCCAGCATGCCGAGCGGTGCGGACACGGAGGTTTCGACGAACTCCGTGCGCCGCTCGCCCACCAGGAGCGGCGGGCTGTGGCCGGCGCCGGCCAGGGTGATCTTGCGCAGCGCGGGCTCGCAGTAGGCGAACAGGGCGGTGGCCGAGCGGGCGGGTTCGGTGAGTCTCAGGAGCAGTTCGAGGTCGGACAGGACCGCGACCGGGTCCTCGCCCTCCATCACCGCGTACGCCCGCAGGGACGCGCGGAGCCGGCCCATCGCGGCGATCGCGCTGGGCCCGGAGCCGGTCACCGAGCCGACCGCGAGGCCGAGCGCGGCATCGGGCAGCGGCAGCGCGTCGTACCAGTCGCCGCCGCCGCGCGGACCCGTGCGGTGTAGCGCGGCGAGCTGCACACCGGCCACGCGGGGGAGCCGGGACGGCAGCAGCTCCTCGGCGATGGTCGTCATGCACGCACGCGTGCGTGCGACTTCGAGGACGCGGGCCAGATGCTCGGTGGCGTACCGCGCGTACAGGCCGACGAGATGGCGCTGCCGCGCGACCGGTTCGGCGGGCTCGTCGTACAGCCACACGGCGGCGCCCAGCCGCCCGGCCGCGTCGGTCGCCAGGGGCAGCGCGTAACTGGCCGCGTAGCCCAGGCGTACGGCGACCTCGCGGTGGCGCGGGTCGAGGGCGTCCTCGGCGAACAGGTCGGGGTGGACGATCTCGCCGCCCTCGCCGCCTGGAGCGCCGGCCGGTCCGTCGAGGATCTGGCCGTAGGACATCGCCCCGCGCGGGACGGTCTCGATGTGGCCGAGGTCGGAGCGGGCGAGGCCCAGGCCGATGGTGGTGTCGGGGCCCAGGCCGTCGCCGGGTTCCAGGACGACGAGTCCGCGACGGGCGCCCACCAGGGCGGCTCCGGCGCGCAGCAGCTCCTGGAGTGCTTCGTCGAGTGCGTCCGTGCGTGCCAGCCGCTCCGTGAGTTCATGGAGGGTCGTGAGATCGGACACCCAGCCGGCGAGACGGTCCTGGAGCAGGGCACCTGGCGCGTTCGGAGCGGTATCTGGCGGGTTCTGGGTGTTCGAGGAGGTGCTTGGAGGGGTACCGGTGGCGGCAGGCGCGGGCGCGACAGTGTGTGCGGGCGAGGGAACCGTTGAATCGATTCCAGCCACTTTCGAAGGGTGCGGGGCGTTCATGGCGTCCGGCTTTCCGACCGGTGCGTATTGCTCAAAAGCATCGCAAACCCCCATGTCATTCTGCGCCGCTGGCAGTGTCTCCACATGTACACGCACTCGTGAGGGGATGTCCAGCATTGTCCTGCTGGGATTCCTGGTGTCCATGGGTTTGCCGGGGGTATTTCGCTCTCCTCTTGCGGATTGGCAAAGTTGGCTTAAAACTGCATCAGGGGACGGTCCATTGCGGTCGACTGGGTTTGCTCGACGGAGCGTCACAGCGGTCGTGATGGGTACGTACTCGGAGAAGGCCAGGGGTGGCTGGGGGCCACCCGGAACCTGGTGAAGGACCCGGGCGTCTTAACCACCGACGATCGTGACCCATCCTCCCGTGGCGGAGGCGGAGAGAACTACGCGGGACGGCAAAACGCCAGACTTCGCCACCCCCAATCGCCACGCCCATGCTTTTCAAGCACGCACGGGTTCCCCCTGCCGAAGGCGGGGGTGTGATGCGCCAACAGGTACGCACAGTGAAGTGATCGACACATGGTGTGATGTGGTCCTCGGTGTTGCCAGCGGTGCAACGGAAAGGAACGAGCGCTCATGCGCGAGATCCTCGGAAAGCGACGCAGGCTCCTGTCCAGGCGAGACAACAGGAGGTCTGAGATGCTCAGCGCGGCCCTGACCTTCGCGACAGAATGGCAATGGCCCGTCCTCCCGGGCGTGGCACCGGATCCCCAAGGACGGGCCCGCTGCGGCTGTCCGGACCCGGAGTGCACGGTGCCCGGCGCACACCCCTTCGACCCCGGCCTCCTCGCGGCCACCACCGACGCGCGCATGGTGCGCTGGTGGTGGGGCAACCGACCCGCCGCGCCGATCGTCCTCGCCACCGGCGACAAGGCTCCCTGCGCGGTCAGCCTGCCCGCACCCGCGGCCTCCCGGGCCCTCGCCGCGCTCGACCGCCAGGGCATGCGCCTCGGCCCGGTCGTCGCCGCGCCGACCCGCTGGTCGCTGCTCGTCAAGCCGTACTCCCTGGAGCAGCTGGGCGAGCTGCTCTACGCCAAGGACCACGTACCCGGCTCGCTCCGCTTCCACGGCGAGGGCGGCTACCTCGCCCTGCCCCCCTCCGAGACCGGCCAGGGCCAGATCCGCTGGGAGCGCGCACCACTGCCCGGCTCGTCCTCGCCCTGGGTGCCCGACGTCGAGGCCGTGGTGGACGCCGTGGTCGAGGCCCTCACTCGTACGGGTGTGAGCGCCCCCGAGTTGTAGGGGTGTCGGGCGCGGGCGGGTCCTGACGCGCCCGCCCGGTCGTTATCTTCCGCTCTATGAACCTTCGTCTGCTCGCCCTCGCGGGCGTCGCGGTGTGCGCGGTCGCGCTGCCGCTGGCCGTGGCGTCCGCGGGACCCGTACGCGACGAGGGTCACGCGGTCGTACGGTCCCTGGTCCACTCCTCGGATTCCTCCGGCTCCTCGGATTCCTCCGACTCCTCCAGCGGCGACGCCAAGGCGCCGTCCGGCGCGCCCTCGCCCGGCCGCTCCCCGCTGACGCTCGGCCTGGGACTGGCGACGGCGGCCCGCTGCGGACCCGAACTCTCCTCCCCCGACGGCATCGAGGCGCAGACCTGTGTCATGACGCAGGGTGAGGACACCTGGGCGCGCACCTACTACCGCAACGCGACCGGCGACGACCTGGACGCGGTGCTGAGCCTCATGGGTCCGGCGGACCGCACCGTGCGGATGCACTGCGTCGTGGCGGCCGAGGACGAGCCCGCGCTGTGCGAGACACCCCGGGAGCGGACACGGGGCGAGCTGGCGGCCTACACGGCCGTGGCGGAGTTCGCCGGGCGGAGTGGGAACGGGCCGCTGTTGCTGCGCTCGGGGAGCAACTCATCGGCGCCTACGGCGAGTTGACGGACGACATCGTTCCGTACACGCGGGCCGGGCATGAAAAGACCCGGTTGCTGGCGACGGGGGATGCACCAGCAACCGGGCTACTCGAACGGTAACAAGAGATCGGCGGTTAGCAAATTCGATCTCGGCTATTCGGACACCGACTTCCCTTTCACAACGGGGAGTTGTGACAGGAGTCACCGGAGTGAACAGGCCTGTTGCGGCTGAACGGCCGTTCAGTCGAACCCCTGGCCCATTCCGGGTGTCAGCTCAGCGTGACCTGCCGGTTGGTGAGACCGCCCCGCGCGCGGCGCTCGTCCGCGGTGAGCGGTGCCTCCGTGGCCAGCGCGGCGGTGAGGCGCTCGGCGAACTCGGCCGCCGGCTTCTCGATGTCGTCCGCGCCCAGTCCGCTCGGCAGGTCCCAGACGGGCACGGTCAGCCCGTGAGCACGGAAGGACCCCACGAGACGGGTGCCTTCACCGAGACTCGAGCGGCCCGCCGCGTGCAGCCGGGCGAGACCGTCCAGAAGCCGCTCCTCCGGGTACGGCATGACCCAGCGCAGATGGTTCTTGTCCGGGGTCTCGCACCAGTACGCGGCGTCCACGCCCTGGAGCTTCACGGTCGGGATGGCGGCGGCGTTGGCGCGCTCCAGGGAGGCGGTCACCTCCGGCGCCGCGTTCTCCGCCTCCGGGACCCAGAACTCGAAGCCCGGGTGGACAACTGGCTCGAACGTGCCTTCCGGGTCGAGCAGATCCTGAAGTCGCGGACCGTCGGCCGGGGCGCGGTGGGCCTGCACCGGAGTGCCCGGCTCGGCGACCAGCGCGCGCTGGAGGGTGTCGGCGAGGTCGCGGCTGATGTCGCCGGAGGCCGTGTCGTTCTGAAGGCCGAGCAGCACCGAGCCGTCGTCCCGGCGCAGGGCCGGCCAGGCCATCGGCAGCACCGTGGCGAGCGTGACCGACGGGACTCCCTCGGGGAGACCGCCCGTCAGGGGCAGCGCGACCGTGGCCGCGGGGACCAGCTCGCGCAGCGCGACCCAGTCCCCCTCGCCGGGCAGCCCCTCGAAGGGACGCTGCACCAGCTCGGTCACCGCGTGGGCGGCGGCCCGGCCGTGGCAGGCCTTGTAGCGGCGGCCGCTGCCGCAGGGGCAGGGCTCGCGGGCACCGACGACCGGAAAGTCTCCATCAGCGCCCGCGGCGCGGGCCCCGTCGCTGAGCTGCGGCCGCTTGGCCGTGGTCTGGGGGCGCTTCTTGGCCATCGTGGGTGTCTCCCGGTTACGGCTCGTCTCGTACGGGCGGGAGCCTAGCCGTTCACGCCATGACCGACGGGAGCCTGTGGACAACCCGGCGGGTGTGGACAGCCGCCGACCGGCGGATCAGTCCAGGTCGTCGAACGCGTCCGCGAACTCCCGCCGGGGGATCGCGGCGCCCGTGGAGACCGTGGGAGCGGTGACGCGCGTAGCGAAGTCGTCGCGCCGGTGCCCGGCATCCGGATCACGCACGTCGTCCTGCACGACGACCCACACCGTGACCTCGCCCCGGGTCTCGTCGCGTACGCCCCAGTCGTCGGCCAGCGCGGTGATGATGTTCAGCCCGCGTCCGCCGCGCGCCGTCACCGACGGGGTGGCCGGAGCCGGGCGGGTCGGGCCGCCGCCGTCCGTCACCTCGACCGTGAGCCGTCCGCCCGTGTCCACGCGCCAGGCGCACCGGACGTCACCGTCACCGGCCAGGGCGTCGCCCAGGGGCCGGCCGTGCTTGCACGCGTTGCTCAGAAGTTCGGAGAGGATCAGTACGGCATCGTCGATGACCGCTTCCGACACACCGCCCGTGCGCAGCTGATCGCGCATGCGATGTCTTGCTTCCCCCACGCCCGCAGGGCCATGGGATACGGCCATGCTCGACGACGTGGGCACCTCTTGTGCCACCACCAACGCCACCCCCGAGACCTCCTTCGCCCCACGCCACGGTGTGGATGCCCCATTGGCCTGTACCGGAAACCGGCCAATCCACGTTCAGTGACGCATTCGCAACGATCGAACACGGATCGAACGCGCCGGTGCACTCCCTGTAATCGAGTGGCTTGTTTTCGATGGTGTGGCCAGGTTCGGAGGATGGTGCAGGTGAGGTACCCGGGTCAAGGGGTGTTTAGGGGTCTTTATGAGGTTCTTTAATGTTCCCGGCCGAGCTGGCTCAGAACGGCCCCCGGCCGGTTGGTGATGATGGCGTCAATGCCCAGGTCAACGCAGAGATCGACGTCCTCGGGCTCGTTGACGGTCCACACGTGCACCTGGTGACCGGCGCTTTTCAGCCGCTCGATGTACGCAGGGTGATTGCGCACGATCCGGATCGAGGGGCCTGCGATCCGGACACCGGCCGGAAGTCGACCGTCCCTCAGGCGGGGCGAGAGGAACTGCAACAGGTAGACAGTCGGCAGTGTCGGGGACGCCGCCCGCACCCGGTGCAGCGAGCGCGCCGAGAAGCTCATGACCCGTACCGGGGAGTCGGCGGCGGAGGCCGGGGCGTCCAGGCCGAAGCGCTTCAGGAGCACCAGCAGCCGTTCCTCGACCTGCCCCGCCCAGCGCGTCGGGTGCTTCGTCTCGATGGCCAGCTCCACCCGCCGGCCCGCGTCCGCGACGAGTTCGAGCAGTCGCTCCAGGGTGAGCACCGAGGTGTTCTCCCGGTCCTCCGGGAGGTGCTCCCAGTCGGGCTCCTCGTCCCGCGTCGTCCGGGAGTCGCGGCCCTTCCAGGAACCGAAGTCGAGGGCGGCCAGATCGGCGAGCTCCAGCGCCGACACCGCCCCGCGCCCGTTCGACGTCCGGTTGACCCGGCGGTCGTGCACACAGACGAGATGGCCGTCGGCGGTCAGCCGTACATCGCATTCGAGGGCGTCCGCACCGTCCTCGATCGCCTTCCTGTAGGCGGCCAGGGTGTGCTCGGGGGCCTCTTCGGAGGCTCCGCGGTGGGCGACGACTTGGATCCGGTGCTGCCGTGCGAGGGTCACCGCGTCATGGTGCCATCGCGAAGGGGTACACGTGGAACCAGGAACGTGTAGGTATACGCCTTTTTGTCGTGAATGACACCTTATAAAGGATCGCCATGAACCCACAGGCACCGCTTATGGTGCCCTGACGGCCGGTGGGAAAAGCTGACGGCATACAAAAGCACATGCACAGCTGTTTCGCGCCGGACCGATCGACAAGCGTGAAGAGTGTGACCGCATGCTTCCGAGAACAACAGCCGTGGACCGAGGAGAAGAGCTGTGAGCACCGAGAACGAGGGCACTGAGGTACCCCCGGCCCCGTCTGCACCTCCTGTGCCGGTGGAATCTCCCGCAGCTTCCCCGCAGGCGGCCGCGGCCGAGGGGGGCGCACCCACGACGCAGCTCCCGCCGGTGCCTCCGGGCGCCCCGCAGGACGCGCCGCACGCCGGCCCCGCGCCCGCGTACGCCGCCGCGCCCCCGCAGGGCACGGGATCCGCCCCCGACGCCGCCTGGCCTGTCTCTTATAGACATCTGACGCTGCCG
>NZ_JBLTJC010000099.1:0-31721 GCF_048158785.1 Streptomyces colwelliae
GTGTTAAGCACGCCGCCAGCGTTCGTCCTGAGCCAGGATCAAACTCTCCGTGAATGTTTACTCGGCCAGTAAATTAATACAGCCGGTGCACATACACGAGAGCGGAACAGTCAGGCGGAATAAGCCCAACCGTTCACAGCGTCCTCGCTGTATGTTTTCTTCAAAGGAACCTCGCCCCAGACATCACATCGATGTTTGGAGACGGGGTATCAACATATCTGGCGTTGATTTTTGGCACGCTGTTGAGTTCTCAAGGAACGGACGCTTCCTTTGTACTCACCCTCTCGGGCTTTCCTCCGGGCTTCCCTTCGGTGTTCCAAACTCTATCAGTGTTTTTCCGGCCCCCTGACCACCGTCCTGCAGGCATGCAGAAGATGACCCCGGGATAGGATCTGACAAGTTGGGTGCTGCCAAGTCAAGCAAAGACGCTTGATCGCGTCGCTCGGCCTCAAGCAGGAGTACGACTATACATGCGGCCGTAGAGCGGGTGCAAATCGATTCGAGGTGTGGTCTAGACCACTAATCCGGACCTCTCAGGCGGAACCGGTACTACATATGACATACCCTGCTGCACAGTGTGCCGTCCGGGACAGGCAGTGACGGCCCCATCACATATCCACCCCTGGGAGGCTTCCCATGACCAGCGTGACGTCCCCTCTCGCAGGACGTGCCATCGGACTGACGGAGGTGCCGGATCCGGTCTTCGCCGGAGCCATGGTCGGCCCCGGCATGGCCATCGACCCCGTACGTGAACCTTCCGAGGCCGTCTCTCCCGTGGACGGAGTCATCGTCTCCCTCCACCCGCACGCCTTCGTCGTCGTGGACGGTGAGGGACACGGCGTGCTGACTCACCTCGGCATCGACACCGTGCAACTCAACGGCGAGGGCTTCGAGCTGCTCGTCAACAAGGGCGACAACGTGACCCGCGGCCAGGGCGTCGTGCGCTGGAACCCGGCTGCCGTCGAGGCCGCCGGCAAGTCCCCGGTGTGCCCGGTCGTGGCTCTCGAAGCCACGGCCGATGCCCTCTCCGGTCTCCGCGAGGACGGCGATGTGAAGGCCGGCGACAGTCTCTTCACCTGGGAGTGACGTCAAGACCGTCGTACGACGGTGAGCAGGACAACCACCGCGGCGGCGGGACCCGCCGCACTATCGGAGACGGGTGAGATGGAGACAACGCTGCGAGGCGTCGGTGTGAGCCACGGTGTGGCGATCGGCGAGGTTCGGCATATGGGGACGGCGGTTCTGGAACCGCCTGCCAAGCAGATTCCGGTGGAGGACGCGGAGCGCGAACAGGGGCGCGCCCGCCAAGCCGTGGACGCTGTGGCGGCCGACCTGATGGCGCGCGGCAATCTGGCAGGGGGCGAAGCCCAGGCGGTGCTCGAGGCGCAGGCCATGATGGCCCAGGACCCCGAGCTGATGGCGGACGTGGAACGACGTATCGCGGTCGGCAGTACCGCGGAGCGGGCCGTGTACGACGCCTTCGCCGCCTACCGTGCTCTGCTGGCCGGTGCCGGTGAGTATCTCGCCGGCCGGGTGGCCGACCTCGATGACGTGCGGAACCGTATCGTCGCCCGGTTGCTCGGGGTGCCCATGCCGGGTGTCCCGGACAGCGACGAGCCGTACGTCCTTATTGCTCGTGACCTCGCGCCTGCCGATACGGCGCTGTTGGACCCGACGCTGGTGCTCGGTTTCGTCACCGAGGAGGGCGGGCCGACGAGTCACAGCGCGATCCTGGCGCGGGCGCTCGGTGTGCCGGCCGTGGTGGCGCTGCCGGGGGCCGGGGAGTTGGCCGAGGGCACGGTGGTCGCCGTCGACGGCGGCACCGGTGAGATCTTCGTGAACCCCAGTGATGAGAAGAAGGAGCAGCTGGAGGCCGCGGCCGCCGCGCGCAAGGCCGCTCTCTCCGCTTCTACGGGTCCTGGTGCCACCTCAGACGGACACAAGGTGCCGTTGCTGGCCAATGTCGGCGGTCCTGCTGATGTGCCGGCCGCCCTGGAGGCTGGGGCCGAGGGCGTGGGGCTCTTCCGTACCGAGTTCCTTTTTCTGGACGACAGCAAGAACGCGCCGTCCGAGGAGAAGCAGGTCGAGGCCTACCGGCAGGTGCTCGAGGCGTTCCCCGAGGGGCGTGTCGTCGTGCGTGTGCTGGACGCGGGCGCGGACAAGCCGTTGGACTTCCTGACGCCCGCCGATGAGCCGAACCCGGCCCTGGGTGTGCGCGGTCTGCGGTCGCTTCTCGATCACCCCGACGTGCTCCGCACCCAGCTGACAGCCCTCGCGAAGGCCGCCGAGGGGTTGCCGGTCTACCTTGAGGTCATGGCTCCGATGGTCGCGGACCGTGCGGACGCGAAGGCGTTCGCGGACGCGTGCCGGGAGGCCGGGCTGCGGGCCAAGTTCGGTGCGATGGTGGAGATTCCGTCGGCCGCGCTGCGGGCGCGCTCGATTCTGCAGGAGGTCGAGTTCCTGTCGCTGGGGACCAACGACCTCGCGCAGTACACCTTCGCCGCCGACCGTCAGGTGGGTGCGGTGTCCCGTCTGCAGGATCCGTGGCAGCCCGCGCTGCTCGACCTGGTCGCGATGTCCGCCGAAGGGGCGAAGGCCGAGGGCAAGAGCTGTGGTGTCTGCGGCGAGGCCGCGTCCGACCCGCTACTGGCTTGTGTGCTGACCGGGCTGGGGGTCACCTCGCTTTCCATGGGTGCGGCTTCGATTCCTTATGTGCGGTCGATGTTGGCGAAGTACACGCTGGCTCAGTGCGAGCGGGCCGCGCTGGCCGCGCGGGCCGCGGACAGCGCCGAGGAGGCGCGAGCGGCGGCTCAGGCAGTGCTGTCCGGCGAATAGTCGAACAGTTCGGGTGGGGAGCCTTCCGTCGGCTGTGGTTCAGGGGCGCCTCACCAGTGGGTGGGGCGCCCCTGGCGTGTTCAGTGGTGGTGTCCTCCCGGGGGTTGCTCCAGGTCTCCGAGGTCGGGCGGTACGCAGTAGTCGACGCCTGATTCCGGGGAGATGAGGTCGCCGGATTCGACGTCGGTGCAGTAGGCGTCGAAGACCTCGCCTGCGGTCAGGGCTTCGAGGCCGTCGCCGCGCAGGCGCCAGCCGTAGATGCAGTCGGTGGTGTTGGGGCTGGTGGTGCGCATGACGAGGCCGCCGGGGCTTCGGGTGGCGAGGCCGAGGGCGAGGATCGTGGTGAATTCGAGGGCCTCGGCGTCGTCCATGTGCGTCGTTCCGTCCTCGTCCTGGTCGGCGTGGAGTACGGAGACGAGGGTTTCCGGTGCTCCCGAGACGCTGCAGACGAGGTGTCGGTTGCCGGGTCGGGCTGTGTCTAGGATGCGGACGAGGAGGCCGGAGGCCCGGGTGAAGGCGGCGCGGCCGATGTCCTCGCCGCAGGAGGCGCAGGCGCCGAGGCGGGCGAGGAGTGTGGTCGCGTACTCCCAGGTCGCCTGGCGGACGGCCTCGTCGACCAGGGCCGGGAGGAGGTCGGCCAGCGGCTGGCCCTCGTAGAGCAGGGTGGGGCCGGTGGCCGCGAGTTCGGCGGTGAAGCGGGTGCGGCTCGACGGGATGTCGGGGTCGAGGCCGCTGTCGGCGCAGAACTCGGCGTATTCCTGGGGGTCGAAGAGGGCCACGCTGGTGTGGCTGCCCTGGGAGGCGCGGATCTTGAGGAGGGCCTCCACCTGCTGGAGGTAAGCCGTGTGGTCGTCGAAGGTGAAGCTGCGATAGCGCCGCATGGCGCTGAAGTCCTGCTCGTCGGTCAACAGGCCGATGGTGCCTGCGATTTCGCGGCGCAGAACGCGTCGCATGGTCTGGTGGTCGGTGTGCGCCATGTTTCCCCCTGTGCGCGGTTGATCAATGCTCACTCACAGTAACCGGCGGCACTGACAACGGCGTCCGAGCGAGGGGCTCGCGGACCAGGCGGTGTTGAATCATGCAGGTCAGAGCGATGGCGGCGCCGAAGACGGTCCAGCCGACGGGGCCGGTGGCGATGGCCGCGGTGACCGCGAGTGGGCCGATGCTGCGCTGGGTGGACTGGGCGAGTCCGTGCACGCCGAGGTAGGTGCCTTGCGCGGTGTCGGGCGCGAGGGCGACGGAGAGTTCCCACGAGATGGTGGCGTGCAGTATTTCCGCCATGGTGAAGGCGGCCGCCGAGGCGGTGAGGAGCACGGTCGCCGTGACGGCTCCGCCGGTGGACGAGAACGCCAGGGACGTACCGCCCAGGACGAAGGCCGCGGAGAGCGGTATCAGCAGGTTGCGGGTGGCCGCCGTCGTGGTGGCGAAGCGGGCCAGGGGGACTATGAGCGCCACCACCATCACGTTGTTCAGGACCATCAGCAGGGGTGCCAGGCCGTGCGGTGCGTCGCTGGCGTGGGCGATCCACAGCGGCAGGCCGACTTTGAAGACGGCGTCGTCGAGGAAGAGGACGGTTTCGGTCGCGACGTACGCGAGGTAGGTGCGGTCGCGCCAGGGGTTCGGTGGCTTGCTCGCGGAGGGCGCGTCCTTTGACGTCCTTACGGTGCGTTGCGGCGACGGGGGTTCGCCGCAGCGTGCGGTGAGGGTCGCGACTGCGACGAAGGAGAGGGCGTCGCCGAGGAGGAGCCAGTGGTAGGCGGCGGTTGTCCCGAGGGCGAGGGCGGCCGCGGCGGTGAGGCCGCCCAGGGCCCAGCCCGCGTTGGCCGCGGTTCGGCTGATGGCCTGGTAGCGAATGCGGTCCGGGCCTGCGACGCGGGTGGCGTAGAGCTTGGTGAGCACGTTGGCGGCGCGGTCTCCGAAGCCGCCGATGGCCGAGACGGTGATCAGCAGGACGTAGCTGTCCGTGGTCAGCAGGGCAAAGGAGGCCAGGGCGCGCAGGAGTTGGAGGCCGACGAGGACGCGGGTGAGCGGGAACCGGTCGGCGAGGCGGCCGCCCAGGGGTGCGCCGGCGATGCCGATGGCTCCGGCGATCGCGGCGAGGGTGCCCACCTGGGGGATGGAGAGATGCGAGACGTAGGTGAAGTACAGGACGGAGACGGAGGCCCACAGGCCGCTGCCCGTGCGGTCCACGAGGGCGATCGCGAGCATTCTGCGGCCGTCGCGTCCTCCAGGTATGCGTTTCGGCCGTACGGCTGCGCCTCGCGTCGTAGCCACTGCTCCCCCTTGCGTTGAATTATGTATTGGTACATAGTGATCGATGTGGCAATACAATATGGGATCAGTGGTACGACGGCCAAGGGGATTGCCGCGTCCGTCGAACGGCGTGTGGCCGAAGGGGCGTTGGGGCCGGGTGCCGCGCTGCCTCCGGTGCGGCGGCTCGCGGACGAGCTCGGGGTGAGTCCGGGGACCGTCGCCACGGCGTACAAGGAGCTGCGGCAGCGGGGCATCGTCGTCACGCGCGGGCGGGGCGGGACGGTGGTCGCGCAGGCCCCGGCGGTGGCGTCACGGCGGCCGCCCCGAGTGCCGGAGGGCCTGCGGGACCTGGCCGGCGGGCACCCTGATCCCGCGTTCCTGCCTGCTCTGGTGCCACCCTCCCGCCTGTCCCCCGGTGCACGGTCCCACCGGTCGACGCCCCGGCTGGCGCGGCTGGAGGAGACCGTGCGGGACTGGCTTCGGCCCGACGGTGTGCCCGTGGAGCACGTGACCTTCGCGCACGGGGCGCTGGATCTGATCGGGCGGCTGCTGTCCGTGGAGTTGCGGCCCGGGGACGCCGTGGCCATGGAGGACCCCGGATATCACCATCTGCTGGATCTGGTCACGGCGTTGGGGCTGCGTATGGTGCCTGTCGCCGTGGACGACGAGGGGATGCGTCCCGATGCCCTGCGTGCGGCGCTGCGGGCGGGTGTGCGCGCCGTGGTGTGCAGTCCCCGGGCACAGAATCCGTACGGGGGTTGCTTCTCGGCCGCGCGCCGGGACGCGCTCGTCGAGGTACTCCAGGATGAGCCGGAGGTGCTGGTCGTGGAGAACGATCACGCGTCCGCCGTAGCGGCCGCTCCCTTGTGGTCGCTGAGCTCGGGTGGGCTGTCGCGTTGGGTGCATGTGCGGACCGTCAGCAAATTCCTTGGCACCGACCTGCGGTGGGCCGCGGCGGCCTGTGATCCGATCACGTCGGCACGGCACGACGGGCGGTTCCTGCTGACGTCCGGCTGGGTCAGTCATCTCCTCCAGGAGACCGTCCACGGGCTGATGACGGACGACGGCACGCGCGCGTTGGTGATGAACGCCCAGGAGGCGTACGCCTTGCGCCGGGAAGCCCTGCGCAAGGAGTTGGGCGGGCGGGGCATCAAGGCGCACGGGGCGAGCGGGATGAATCTCTGGGTGCCCGTGCGGGACGAGTCCGCCGTGGTCAACGGGCTGCGGTCGTACGGCTGGTGGGTCGCCGCGGGGGCGCGGTTCCGGCTGTCGTCCGAGCCGGGCGTACGGATCTCCGTCGCCGAGCTCGGACCGGCCGACGCGGTGCGGCTGGCCTTGGACTTCGCCGCTGTGCTCGGCGAGGGCGAGTCCGAGGCCACCTATGGAGGGTGATCGTCCTCTACAGGAGGGCGATCAGGCGCGTTTGCGCGCGAGGTCCTCGTAGAAGCTCAGCAGGTCGAGGTTGTCGATGGAGCCCGGGTTGACCGCCTTCTCCAACGGGGTGCCCTGGAGTAGGCGTTTGACCGGTACCTCGATGCGCTTCCCGGTGAGGGTGTGCGGGACGCCGGGGACCTCGATGACCTCGTCGGGGACGTGGCGCGGGGAGAGTTGTTCGCGGATCGTCTGCTTGATGCGGCCCAGGAGGGCGTCGTCCAGTACGGCTCCGGGGGCGAGGTGGACGAAGAGGGGCATCCAGTAGCCGCCGTCGGGCTGCTCGATGCCGATGACGAGGGACTCCTTGATCTCCGGGAGCCGTTCGACGGCTTCGTAGATGTCGGCCGAACCCATGCGCACGCCTTGGCGGTTGAGCGTGGAGTCGGAGCGGCCGTGGATGACGACGGAGCCCCGGGAGGTGACGGTGATCCAGTCGCCGTGGCGCCACACTCCGGGGTACGTGTCGAAGTAGCTGTCGTGGTATCGGGTGCCATCCGGGTCGTTCCAGAAGTAGATCGGCATGGACGGCATGGGGTTGGTGACCACGAGTTCGCCGACCTCGTCGACCAGGGGGACGCCGTTCGGGTCCCAGGACTGGAGGTCGGTGCCCAGGCCGGGGGCCTGGAGTTCGCCGATGTACACGGGGAGGGTCGGTACGGCTCCTGCGAAGCAGGAGCAGACGTCCGTGCCGCCGCTGACCGAGGCGATCCACAGGTCGGCCCCGCTCTCTGCGAACTCGTCGTGCAGCCAGCGGAACCCGTCGGGCGGCAGGGGTGATCCGGTGGTGGCGACGCACTTCACCTTGGAGAGGTCGAAGTCCCGGGTCGGGTGCACCCCGGCCTTGCGGCAGGCCATGACGTACGCGGCCGATGTGCCGTAGAGGGTCGCCCCGGTGCGTTCCGCGATGCGCCACTGGGCGGCCGTGTCGGGGTACCCGGGGCTGCCGTCGTAGAGCACGATCGTCGTGCCCGTCAGGAGGCCGGAGACGAGGAAGTTCCACATCATCCAGCCGGTGGACGTGTACCAGAAGAAGCGGTCCTCGGGGCCCAGGTCGCAGTGCAGGCCGAGTTGTTTGAGGTGCTCAACGAGGATGCCGCCCTGGGACTGGACGATGGCCTTCGGGAGGCCGGTCGTGCCCGAGGAGTAGAGGACCCACAGAGGGTGCTCGAAGGGGACCTCTTCGAAGACGGGCTCCACGTCGGCCGAGGTCAACGCCGACCACTCCAGGGCCCCTTCGGGGGCTTCGGTGCCAAGCAGGGGGATATGGACGACCGCACGCAGGGTGGGTAGTTCGCGGCGCAACTCGGCGACCGTGTCGCGGCGGTCGTGCTCCTTGCCGCCGTAGCGGTAGCCGTCGACGGTGAACAGGACGACCGGTTCGACCTGTTGGAAGCGGTCGAGAACGCTGCGGGCGCCGAAGTCGGGGGCGCAGGACGTCCAGACGCCGCCCACGGCCGCTGTGGCGAGCAGGGCGACGACGGCCTGCGGGATGTTCGGGAGGTAGCCGCTGACGCGGTCTCCGGGGCGTACGCCGAGGGTGCGCAGTCCGGCGGCCAGGGAGCCGACCTGGCGGCGCAGCTCGGCCCAGGTGACCGGGCTCGGCTCGTGGGTCTCGTCGACGTACAGGAGGGCCGGTTCGTGGGTGCGGGTCGCCGCCGCGCGCAGGGCGTGCTCGGCGTAGTTGAGGGTCGCTCCGGGGAACCAGTGCGCACCGGGCATCGAGCGGTCGCCGAGCACGCGCGCGTAGGGCGTCGAGAACCGGACGTCGAACCACTCCGTGGCGGCCTGCCAGAACGTGTCCAGTTCGTCGACGGACCAGCGGTGCAGTGCCGCGTAGCCGCCGTCGGCGGGGGCTCCGTGGTGTTCGGCCGCCCAGGACTGGAATCTGGTGACCTGTGCCTGGGCGATGCGTTCCGGATCTGGCTGCCAGAGCGGCAGGGGGTTCGCGGTCGACATGGGGCGGCTCCCGGGACTGTGCGCGTCGTGTGCGTCGGTCGCGCACGTGCGGGGGTGTGCGCGTGACGCGGCTGACACGGACGATGCCATGTGATCGACTTCGGCACCAGGGCGCGCCCCCACATGGTCCGTGTCGTGAAGATGTGGTCCCACCACGGGTGAACGGCAGTTGAACGACACGGTTATCGGGGACCCGTAATGGCAGGGTGAGCAGCATGGACGGTCGTGACCTGGTGCGTTCGGTGAAGGTGGTCGGCTCGACGGGGGCGGCGCAGGGTCTGCGTACCGTACGGGCGGCGTGGCGCAGGAGGCGTGCCGACGCCACCGGGCTGCCCGCGCGCGGGGCGGAGCGCGCCCGGGTGCCCGGGCCGGTGCGCGAGGCGGAGCCCGGGCCCGGCGGTGGGGTCATCCGGTTCAGCCGTTCCGAGCTGTGCATCACCGTCGCCGTGAACGGGGCCGTCTTCTGGGGCTGGGACGGGGCCGGTCCGGAGCCGTCGTACGCGCTCGGCGGGCGGTGCCCCGAGCCGGACCCCCGGGCGGTCCTGGAGCCGGACAAGGACGGCGGCTGGCGGGTCGTGGCGGAGCGGGTGACGGTCGCCGTGTCACGGCACGGCGCGGTCGAGGTGCGTACGCCCGGAGGTGTGACGCTGCGCCGGGATCTGCCGCCGCGCTGGTGGGAGCCGGTGGGCGGGGGCACTGCTCGCTGGATGCAGCGGTCGGAGGTGGCGGCGGACGCGCGGTTCTTCGGGCTCGGCGGGCGCGCGTCGGGCCCCCGGCTGCGCGACGGGACGTACCGGCTGTGGAACACCGACCCGGGGCGGGCGTTCGCGCCGGGTGACGATCCGCTGTACATCACCATGCCGATGCAGTTGGTGGTCGCCGACGCGGCCACGCATCTGGTGTTCCACGACACCTCCTGGGACGGCACGGTGACGCTGCGGGAGGGCGAGGAGGGCGCCGGTTCCGGACACGACCGGGCCGGGGCGTCCGAGCTGCGGATGGACGGGGGGCCGCTGCGCTGCTGGGTGGTGGTCGGCACCCCCGCGCGCGTGCTGCACGCATGGGCCTCGCTGACCGGTGCGCCCGCGCTGCCTCCGGCGTGGGCACTGGGCCACCATCACGCGCGGTGGGGTTTCGGCAGTGAGCAGGAGGTACGACGGATCGTCGCCGGCTACCAGGAGCACGGCCTGCCCCTGGACGCCGTCCACCTGGACATCGACCACTACGACGAGCACCAGGTGTTCACGGTCGACCGCGAGCGCTTCCCGGACCTGCCGGTGCTCGCCGGGGAGTTGCGGCGGGACGGCATCCGGCTGGTGTCGATAGTGGACCCCGCGGTGAAGGCCGAGCCGGGAAACGCCGTCTACGACAGCGGGACGGCCGAGGACGCCTTCGTGCGGGACGCCTCGGGGCGGCTGGTGCGGGGAGTCGTATGGCCCGGGGAGGCCGTTTTCCCGGACTTCACGCACGCGCGTGTGCGGAAGTGGTGGGGCGGGCTCTACAAGGAGCGTCTCGCGCAGGGGTTCACGGGGTTCTGGCACGACATGAACGAGCCCACGTCCTTCACCGCCTTCGGGGAGTCGACCCTGCCCCGTTCGGCCCGGCACGACCTGGAGGGGCGGGGTGGGGATCATCGCGAGGCGCACAACGTGTACGCCCTGTGCATGGCCAGGGCCGCCTACGAGGCGTTGCGTGAACTGGCTCCCCAGGAGCGGCCGTTCCTCTTCTCGCGCTCCGGGTGGGCCGGGATGCAGTCCTACGGGGGTACCTGGTCCGGCGATGTGGCCACCGGCTGGCCGGGGCTGCGGGCCTCGCTGTCGCTGGTCATGGGGCTCGGGCTGTGCGGGGTTCCGTACTCGGGTCCGGACGTGGGCGGCTTCGACGGGAGTCCGTCGCCCGAGCTGTATCTGCGCTGGTTCCAACTCGGCGCGTTTCTGCCGCTGTTCCGTACGCACGCGAGCCTGCGGGCGGGGCGTCGGGAGCCCTGGGAGTTCGGTGCCGACGTGCTGGAGCACGCACGCGTGGCGCTCGTCGAACGGCGGCGGCTGCTGCCGTACTTCATGACGCTGGCCCATCTCGCGCGGCGGACCGGAGCGCCCTATGTGCGGCCCCTGTGGTGGGGCGTGCCGGAGGATCGCGCGCTACGGGACTGCGAGGACGCCTTCCTGCTGGGCGACTGCCTCCTGGTGGCGCCGGTGCTCGATCCGGGGTCGGACCGGCGTGCGGTGCAGTTGCCGAGGGGGCGCTGGTACGACACGGCGACGGAGCCCCAGCCGAGTTGACCGCCCTGGCGGCGGCAGCGCGGGGCGTCCGTTCCTCGGTCGTACGGCTGCCGCAGGTACACGGCGAGGGCGATCACGCCTTCGTCCCGGGCGTGATCGACATCGCCCGCGCCAAGGGCGTCTCGGCATACGTCGGCGACGGCAGCACCCGCTGGGCCGCCGTCCACCGCGACGACGCGGCGGTGCTGTACCGGTTGGCTCTGGAGAACGCCCCGGCGGGCACGGTGCTGCACGCTGTCGCCGACGAGGGCGTACCCGGACTGGAGATCGCCGAAGTCATCGCCAAGCGGCTGGACATACCGACGACGAGCGTGCCGGTCGAGAAGGCCGAGGCCCACTTCGGCTGGCTGGGCCACTTCGTCGCGTCCGACCTGGTGGGCACGAGCACGCTGACGCGAGAGCGGTTCGGTTGGACCCCGACCCGGATCGGCCTACTCGCCGACCTCGACCACGACTACTACTTCGAGGTCAACCAGCCGTCGTAGCGGACCAGTTGACGAAGGTGGTGAATGCGGCGGGGCCGAGGGTGAGGATCGGCCCCGCCGGGGTCTTGGAGTCGCGGATGGCGAGGGAGGAGGTGGGGCAGGGAGTTTCGGCGATCTCTACGCAGTCGCCGCCCTGGTCACCGCTGTACGAGGACTTACGCCAGGCGAGCGGGCCGAGCGGCGCGCACTCGACGCAATTGCCGCCCTGATCACCGCTGTAGCTGGACTTCCGCCACTGAGTCACCGTCGGCATCGCGTTGTTCCCCATAACGTTCCTCCATCACGCGCCGGATCAGCTCCGCCGAATCCCTGAGGGAGAGGGCGGCGGCCTGGAGATGATCGTAACGGAGCGAACAGTCCTTGACAGTGTCTGGGTTGGCGGTGGGATGCCCGCTTCCATAGCTCTCGGTGTAGACGATGGTCGGGTCGCTCGGAAAGCGATAGAGGTCGTACGAGCCTTGGAGCCCCGCGTGCGCTCCGGCCGAGTGCGGCAGGATCTGGATGTTGATCCGAGGATCGTCCTCATAGGTCAACAGGCGGGCCAGTTGGTTCCTCATGGTCTGCCGGCCGCCGATCTCCAGATACAGCGCGGCCTCGCTCAGGATCGCCCAGAAGACCGGCGGCTCATTCTTCTCGAAGATGCGCTGACGAGCCATGCGTACGGCGGTCCGGTCGTCCAGGTTGCTCTTGTCCAGCGTGCCGAGCACGGCACGGGCGTACTCCTCGGTCTGGAGGAGACCGTGGATCATCTGCGCCTCGAAGGAGCAGATGTCGACGGCCCGTGCTTGCAGTTCGGCAACTTGCTGGAACCACGCGGGGAGTTGACTGCGCAGCACCAGATCAAGCAACCGGGTCAGCAACCCACCCGTGTTGAGCGCGGCGTCGACCTGCCTGCTGAACTCCAGCGTCGGGAGCTTCTTCGCGGTCTCGATCTGGCCGATCAGTGACCCGGTGTAGTTGATGATGACGCCGAGCTGGCGTTGGGTGAGGCCGGCCGCTTCTCGATAGCGGCGCAACTCGTAGCCGTAGTAGTCCAGCGGCGACGCCCCTGGATCAAGCGTGGCGATGTGCACGCGAAGCCCCCTGTCTCCGTCTCCCGACAATGCGCACCCGTAAACGGGTTGTATTCATGCCATTGCCGAGGGTAGCGACGGGGCGCCAGTCTCGTAATGTGAACGAACCAATTCCCCCCGCCACGCTGGCCGTTCCCCGCCGCCGGCAGTACGTCATGCACCTCACCGTGGGTGAACACTCGGCCCGGCACATCCGCCGTATCGTCCGCTCGTTCCTCCTGGAGTGGGGCATGCGGGAGCTGTCCGACGCCGTCGAACTCGCCGTGACGGAGCTGGTCGCCAATGTCGTACGGCATGTTCCGGACCGGCGCTGCGGGCTGCTGTTGCTGTGCCAGACGGCCGGCGTACGCGTCGAGGTCAGCGACAGCTCCTCCCAACTCCCGGACCTGCACGCCGACTTCGACGCCGAGTCGGAGAACGGGCGCGGGCTCGTGATCCTGGACGCGGTGACGGACAAGTGGGGGGTGACCCGGGCGGCAGAGGGCGGGAAGACGGTGTGGTTCGAGTGTTCGTGAACTCGGGGGGTCAGCCTTCCTGCGGGTCGGCCGCGAGGTCGGTCGTGTCCTCGGCCGGCGCTGCCTTGACCGTCACGGACGGGTTGAGGTCGAGGAAGGTGACGGTCAGGTCGAGCGTCCCGCCGTCGGTGTCGTTCTGCGTGGCGTAGGTCTTGCCCCGCACACGGAACCGCTTGGCGTGGTCGTCGCCGTCGACCCACAGGTCCATGGTCAGGGCGCCGTCGACACCCTGGTTCACGAACTGGTCGACCCGCTCCATGCGGAGGTCCCGGGTCGCCTTGTCCTTGGCGGCGCTCTGGGCCGCGCGCAGGTCGCGGCTGGTGACCGTTCCCCGGTAGTGCAGGGCCTCGGTGCCGTCGACGGTCTCGGTACCGATCCTCCGCACGTCCTTGGAACCGACCAGGAACGTGGACTGCACGACCGGGCTCACCTCCAGCGAACGGGGCAGCACACCATAGGAGTTGTTGTTCGCCGCGCCCCGCCCCCACACGGCCGGCGCGGCCCTGACCCAGCCCTTGCCACCCGACTTCGCCGGGTCGAGGCCGCTGCCGCCGAGGTAGATCGCCTCGTCGACGAACCGGATGTCCAGCCCGCCCTTCGTACGCGCACCGGCCACGGTCATCACCATGGTCATGGCCGTCGGTTCCGTCTTCATGGACGCCTCGGCCGTCAGGCGCCCCCGCTCGGGCACGGTGCCGGTGACCCGGTAGTGGAGCGAGGTGATGTCCTCGGAGTTCTCCGCGGCCTTCGCCACGGCCGCCGAGGGCGTCAGCTCGGCCGAGTCCTCCTTCGCGGAGTCAGCTCCGCAGCCGGCCGCTCCCCCACCGAGCAGCACGGCGGCGAACGCCACGCCCGTAGCTCTGCGCGGCACGGAGTCACGCATCAGAATCCCCACAATTCCCCCCGGAATCAGGTGTGTTCACCCTGGTCAAGGGTGCGATCTTACGCGGCGACGGCAAGTCGGCGCCAAGCCGTATACCGGTGGCGGCAAGGGCGAGACCCTTCGTCCACCGGCAGGTGTGCGGAGTCACCCGTCCCGGTGACTCCCGCCGCCGCCGATGAACGTTTCCCGCACGTTTCGCGTCTCCGTTCACATGCTCCCCGCCGAACACCACGCCCTGGTCCGGCCGGTGAACACGGCCCCGCAGCGGAACCAACTCCTCCGTAACTTCCGCGCCCGCCACCGCGCACCGCTCCTCGCGACCCTCCCCACACTCCCTCTGTATGCGGTCTGGTGGGCGTTCCTCGCCACCGGCGGCGGTGATCTCGCCGCGCAGGACGCGTGGGCCGACTTCGCGTCGCAGCACGGGAGATCGGCGTACAACCTGTTCTGGTACGGCGGGATGCACACCGCCAACTACAGCCTGATCTCCCCGTACTTGATGGCCGCGGTGGGCGTCCGCACGGTCACCGTCGTCTCGGGGCTCGCGGCCTCCTGGCTGGCGGCGGTCCTCGTCACCCGCACCGGTGTCCGCCGGCCCCTCGGCCCCGCCCTGCTGTGCTCGCTCGCCCTGTGGTGCAACGTCGCGTCCGGCCGCACGACCTTCGCCCTCGGTATCGCCCTCGCGCTGGCCGCGTGCGTGCATCTCACCCGTGAACGGCGGCTTGTTCCTACGGCGGGTTACGCCGCCCTCGCCACCATGGCCAGCCCTGTCGCGGGGCTGTTCCTGGCGGTCGTGGGCGCGGCGTTTCTCGTTGTACGGGACTGGTGGCGGGCGGCGGGGCTGATGGTGCCGCCGGCACTCGTCGTCGGCGTGACGACGCTCTTCTTCCCGTTCACCGGCGAGCAGTTGATGCCGCCGAGCCGTATCTGGCCGCCGGTTCTGCTGGGGCTCGCGGTGGCGACGCTGGCCCCTCGGTCGTGGCGGGTCGCTCGGTGGAGTGGAGCGGTGTACGCGGCCGGGACTGTCGTGACGTATCTCGTGCCGTCGCCGGTCGGTACGAATGTGGAGCGGTTCGCGGAACTGTTCGCTCCGGCGGTGCTGTTGGCTGTGCTTCTGGGTGCGCCGCGTATGCGTTCCGCTGGAGAGGTGGTTTCTTCACTGCGGGCGCGTGGGGGCTGGTCGCGCCCCGCGGCGGAGCCGCATATCGATACAGCCCCGCGCCCCTCAAAAGCGCTGCACCTGAACGGCGTTCATCAGTCCCGCCTTGGGCGCAACCTGCTCATCCTCGCCCTCGTCTTCTCCGTCTCCTGGGTCGGGAAGAAGACCGTCGACGACCTCCAAGTCTCCACCGTTGTCCCCGCCTGGGCCAGCGACACGCAACCCGTCGTGCACACGCTGGAACGCCTCGGTTCCGGTCGCACCCGTGTCGAGGCCGTCCCCGCCCGCGATCACCGCGAGGCCTCCGAACTCGCCCCGCACATCAACCTCGCCCGGGGCTGGAACCGCCAGCTGGACATGGAACGCGCCCGCCTCTTCTACGACGGCACCTTCTCCGCGTCCACCTACCGGGCCTGGCTCGACCACTGGGCCGTCGGGTTCGTCGTCCTGCCCGAGGCCACCCCGGACGGCTACGCGAAGCAGGAAGCCGTCCTCGTCCGCTACCGCCGCCCCGACTGGCTCCAGCCCGTGTGGCGTGACGCCCACTGGCGCGTCTACCGGGTCCGCGACGCCGTGCCCCTGGTCTCCGAACCGGGGAGGGTCGTACGGACGACCAGCGCCGACCTCGTCGTGCACGTCTCACGCCCCGGTCCGGTCACCGTCCGCGTCGCGTACTCGCCGTGGCTGCGCGCCCACGGCGCCTGCCTCGCCAAGGACGGCGACTTCACCCGCCTGACGGTGCCCGCGGCGGGCGAGTACCGCATCAGCTCCGAATACGGCCGCCCGTCGCCGGCTCCCACCCGGTGCTGATCAGCGGATCGGTTCTCAGCCGATGGATTTCAGCTTGCGCGAGAGAAAATCATTCTCGATGAGATCGAAATGACCGAGTCCGGTAATATCGAGCTCGACATTGGCCAAATTCAGACCATGGTGCCGCACCGCGTTCCGCATACCGTCCAAATGTTCTTCGTAGTCGGCCGAGAGGACGACTTTGACCACGTCCGTGACTTCAGCCACCCTGGTGACGCGAGCGCCGAACTGATCATATCCCGCGGGGTCCCAGTAATGGATCATGTCCGTGGCAAGTTGATGCACCTGTCCGAAATCTTTCGACGTAATCTTGAGCGCATAACTGCACAATGATCGAAACACCGCCTGATCATTCGCCAGGCCCACGAGTTCCTTCAGCGCCGAGGTGGGATCACGGCGGTCGGCGGATGCGAAGAGCCGCGAGATCGTCATGGTCGACTGATTCACATTGGGGTCGAGCAGGAGAACGCCGGCGATCCGGGGGTGTCGGCGACCGGGCACGGCCGTCCAGTGTTCTGCGAGCTGCAATACCAGGTCAGCGCCCAGCGAGAACCCGATCAGGATGATCCGCTTGTGCGGATTCTCATGGCCGATCCACTCGACGAAGTCCGCCACCATCTCGACATGTCTGCCGACCGGCACCGGAGGAAGCGGGTCCGCGTTCCCTGGCGCATAACCGGCCAGGCTCACCGCGATCCCATGAGTGTCGTGCGTCTCCAGATACTCCTGATAATCGGTGGCATCAAGCCCCAGACCATGAAAAAACAGACTGACAGTAGGAGAATCGGCCACACGTTCCAAATAGGTCAGCTGCCCGAATTTTTCATGAGCCAGACGGTCGGGAAGCGGAACGGTCGTCATGAAATCGGTCACTCTCTCGAAGGTCTGGATGATGAATCCGCTGTCAGAGACCCCAGACCATAGCCCAATACCCGACCCACACGTGCGGGAATCGGGATTTTTAGGCCAGCCTGTGTCGGTATGCTTCAAGGCCCCCTGGGCATGGGTAAAGAGCACCCGCACCCAATAGATTCCTGTGACTTACCGGAATGATCCAACGGGCCCGGGGGAGCGTGCTTCATTGGAAAGTACGTTGAGTGAGTTGGACGCACGAAGGCTGATCTTCGATCACTCGCTGTCGCGTGAGCGCGTGGGACGCATAGGTGTGGAGCTGGAGTGGTTCGTCCTGCCGGTGGACGATCCGGGGCGCCACGCGAGCGCAGCGGAACTCACCGGCATCGCCCCGCTGGCCGGGAACCCGCTCCCCGAAGGGGGCCGGACCTCCTGGGAGCCCGGTGGACAACTGGAGTTGAGCGGCCCGCCCCGCAATTCGCTACAGAGCTGCATCGACGCCGTAGCCGCCGATCTCGCCGTGCTCCGGAGTCGGGCGCAGTCCTCGGGGATGCGGCTCCTGGGCGCCGGACTCGACCGCCGTCGTCCTCGGTTCACCATCGCGCTGCCCCGCTACCAGGCGCTGAAGGACTACTACGCGCAGCGCGGCAACGTCGGCGACGCCCTGCTGTGCAACACCGCGTCCGTGCAGGTCAACGTGGACGCCGGGGACGGCTCGGACGGCTGGCGCGGGCGCTCGCGGCGATGGTTGATCGCCAACTCCCTGGGGCCCGTGCTGATGGCGGTCTTCGCCAACTCCCCCGTGCTGGAGGTGTGCGGCCCGCGTGAGACCTCCGCGGTCTCCGGGCGGCAGTTGCTGCGGTTCCGGGCCGATCGCTTCCGCAGCGGACCGCTGCCTCCGGGCAGTGACCCGCGCAGCGTGTGGACCCGGTACGCGTTCGACGCGCAAGTGGTGTCCATACGCCGGCCGGGACCCGCTCATGTCCTGCCCTCCCCTTACGGGTCACAGGAGTTCGACGACTACGCGGCGACGTGGGAGTCCGCGCCCGCCGGGCTGTCCCTCGGACACTGGCTGCGCGGCATGGGCCCGCGAGCGGTGCGCGTGGACGACGTCTTCCACCATCTCAAGTCGCTGGTGCCCCCCGTCCGTGCCTGCGGGCACCTCGAGTTGCGCATGATCGACGCTCAGGGGGACGACGACTGGGTCGTGCCCGTGGCCGTGGTGGCGGCGCTCATGGACGACAGGACCAACTCCGACGCGCTCTCCTCGCTCATCCGGGCCGCGTCCCTGGTCCCCTCGCGTCACGACTGGATCAACGCCGCGCGGAATGGTCTGGCCGATCCCGAACTGCGTGCGCTCGCCCGGACGGTGATCCTCATGGCCCTGGCCGGGGTGCGCCGGCTGGGGGTGTCGCCGGAGGTGTCCGGCGCGGTGGAGCGTTTCGCGGAGAACTACACGCTGAGGGGGCGTTCTCCCGCTCAGTCGCGGCTGCCGAACCGCATGGCGGTCGCGTGAGCCGCGCCTCTCGTCTGTGAAGGAGTGACAGGACCGTGCTCTCCACACGCAAGGAGTCACTGCTCAAAACCCTGACCGACATGGGGCGGCACCAACAGGGGAACCACGGCTGGTCCCTGTTCCACGAGTGTCTGAGCGAGGTGGCCGGGTCCGAACAGACCGGCGGGCTGGACGAGTTGCTGGCCGCGCTGTGGTCGCGGCGGCCCGACATCAGCGACACCCACGCCATCACGCTGATCGGCATCGCCGTACGTCAACTGGCCCTACAGGAGGCGGCGTTCGCGGATGTGTTTCGCGCGGAGCTGGCCCCGTCACACCGTACTCCCGTCCTCGCGCGAGCCCTCTCGGAGCGGACACACGACATCGCCCGGCTGATGGAGAGCCACTCCAACTCGTACACCGGGGCACGCAGGTTCCTGCTGCCGCAGCTCGTCGTCGGAGCCTTCGCCGAGTTCCGGCGCCTTCGCCGGGTCCGGCTCCTCGACCTCGGCACCAGCATCGGGCTGCTGCCGCGCCAGCTGAACAACAGGCGGATATTCGACCGCTTCGCCGGAGACCTGCGCTGGCAACCCCAGGCGCCTGTGTTCCGGAGGATTCCGCTGGCCTTCGTCGCCGGCGTGGACCGGCCTCCGCTGCCCACCCTCGACTGGGTACGGGCCTGCCACGGCCCCTCGGACTACTACGAGCAGCGGTTCGAGGAGGTCCGCTGGTCGCTGGAACAGGCCGAACCGGCGGACACCGAGCGGGTGTTGGAGCCGCTCGACATCCTCGACCCGCCCGCGCTGGCCGGTTTCCTGGAAGCCCATCGCATCAATGTGGTGACCTGCAACTTCGTGCTCTACCAGTACACCGAGGACGTCACCAGGCGGATCATCGAGACCGTGGTGGGCGCGCTGGGGACCCCGAGCCTGCTGTTGAGCATGGAGCCCAGCCACGCGCTGACCCGGATGGGCTGCGTCGTACACGCCTATCTGGACGGCAGCCCGAAACCGCTGCATGTCGCGGATGTCTCCGACGGGCATTTCGTGGGCACCGTGACGGTGCGCGAGGGGTTCGACGAGCTCGCGGGGCAGGGCTGGAGGCGATGATCCAGCATTCGCCGCTGGTCGAGCGCGTGGTCGCCTTCGTCTCCCGGCGCAAGGCCGCCGTCACCCTGGTCGGGGGCACCCTGGGGGCCGCCATCGGGATCTACAGCGACGAGGCGCGGTCCGTGATCGGGTGGACCTGGAGCCATGTGGTCGCCGGCGGCACGCTGGTGATCCTGGCCGTCGCGGGCATCGCCTCCCTCGCCTGGTGGGCCCGCGGCCTCGCCGAACGACGGCGCGAACTGCGACGCGAGGTCGTGAGGCGCTTCTTCGACATCCACGCGGACGACTTCGAGGAGGATCTCCCGTCGGACAACGCGGTCATAGGGCGACAGCTCTGGTATCTGGAACGCCGTACCGAATCGTCCGATCTCATCGTCCTGCTGCACGGACTCGGCCTCGACGCGGACGACTTCCGGCCGTTCATGAATGTCGCCCGGCAACACACGGCCGCCATCACGCTGTTCGGGCACAACGCGGAAGAAGCCAGGGACGCTCGATATCGCCCCATCGGAATCGTCGCCCACACCGATCTCATCAGCGGAGCCATCAACAACCTGCAACGGCAGTACCCGTACAAACGCATCACGCTGGTGGGATTCTCCGTGGGCTGCGACATGCTCTTCCGCCTGGCCGAGTTGTGGCGGGACCATCCGGAGCGACAGCCGAAGATCAAATCGGTACTGCTGCTCGACCCGAACATCAACCATTCCACGATGGTCATTTCAGGGAAGGTGGCACACCTCAATCCGGATCAGCCCCTGGCCGAACTGAAGCGAATAGCGCAGATCCCGGAGGAACTCGTGGAGTTCCAGAACTTCTGCGAATACCTCCACAAGATCAGCGGCAAGGACCTGAGCCAGGTGCAGCGTCATGCGGCGGACCTGTGGGACTACTGGGAGCCGGACGGCCAGTACGAGCTCTTCTTCCAGCGTGTCGAACGCATCAGGTCCATCAGCGACAGGACCAAGGTGTTCTTCTCGATCCACTTCGAGCAGCGGTTCAACAACGTCGTCGCGCTGGCCCGGCAGCGTGGCATCAGGCAGGTCTTCGATCTGCGCCGGGTGGACCATTTCGAGTTCTGCCAGGACACACTCCTCAAGCGCGAGGTGGGAGCCCTGATCCGGGGCGGCTGACCGGAGCAACCGCCCCGTACAGCGTCAGCTCCGAATGCGGTCGCCCGTCGCCGGCTCCAACTCGGTGCTGACCTCTGGCGGTTGGGGCCGCAGTGAGCGTGCCCTCGGGCCCTGGAAGACGTACGACAGGCCGAAGCCCGCGGCGACGACCGCCGCGCCGCCGGCCGCGTCCAGGACCCAGTGGTTGCCGGTCGCGACGATCGCGGAGACGGTGAAGAAGGGGTGCAGGAGGCCCAGGGCCTTCATCCACCGCTTGGGGGCGAGGGCGAAGATGACGACGCCGCACCACAGGGACCAGCCGAAGTGCAGGGACGGCATCGCCGCGTACTGGTTGGTGAGGGCGGTGAGGGTGCCGTAGTCCGGCTTGGAGAAGTCCTGGACGCCGTGGACCGTGTCGATGATGCCGAGGCCGGGGAGCAGGCGGGGCGGGGCCAGCGGGTACAGCCAGAAGCCGACCAGGGCGAGCAGGGTGGCGAAGCCCAGGGAGGAGCGGGCCCAGCGGTAGTCGACCGGGCGGCGCCAGTAGAGGACCGCCATGACCGTCAGTGGGACTACGAAGTGGAAGGACTCGTAGTAGAAGTTGAAGAAGTCCTTGAGGAAGTCGACCTTCACGACCCAGTGGTTGACCGCGTGCTCGATGTCGATGTGCAGGAAGCGCTCGATCGAGAGGATCTCGTGGCCGTGGTGCTCCGCCGTGGCGCGGCCGCCCGCGTTGGTGCCGCCCGTCGCCGCGAGGCGGACCTGCTGGTAGGCGGCGTAGGTGACGCGGATCAGGAGGAGTTCGAGGAGGAGGTTCGGGCGGGTCAGGACGCGGCGCAGGAACGGGAGAAGCGGGACGTGCTTCCAGCGGGTCGGGACCGGCGCGGCGTACTCCGTGGGGATCGGGCGGCGGTAGTACTCGGAGGTGCGGGACAGGAACGGGATCGCGGTCGCGGCGGCGAGGGCCGCGAGCAGGACGACGTTGTCGCGCAGCGGGTAGAGGGCCGCCATGTTCGGCAGCATCATCTTCGCGGGCAGCGTGACCACGAGGATCACGGCCACCGGCCACACGTACCGGTCCGAGGCCCGCTTGCCGACCCGGCCGACCACCGCGAGCAGCACCCACAGCAGCTGGTGCTGCCAGGTCGTCGGCGACACGGCGATCGCCGCGCAACCGGTGACAGCGACCGCGAGCAAAAGCTGCCCGTCGCGCGCGTACCGCACGGCCCGGCGCAGGCCCAGGTACGTGACGGCCGCGCCCAGTGCCAGGAAGACACCGATCTCCAGCGGCCCGGTGAGGCCGAGCCGCAGCAGCGCGCCGTGCAGCGACTGGTTGCCGAGGCCGTCCGCCGCGCCACCGAGACCGGCGCCTGCCATGTGGTGCACCCAGTAGGTGTACGAGTCGTGCGGCATCGCCGCCCACGCGATCGCCACGCTCGCGGCGAACGTGAGCGCGGAGGTGACGGCGGCCCGGCGCCGGCCGGTGAACCACAGCAGCGGCGCGAACAGCAGCACGGTCGGCTGGAGCGCGGCGGCGAGGCCGATCAGCACTCCGCCGGCCCGCTCGCCGCGCACCGTGAAGCAGCCGAGCAGCACGAGCAGGACCGGGATGATGCTGGTCTGGCCGAGCCAGAGCGTGTTGCGCACCGGCAGCGACAGCATGAGCAGGCTGATCGCGACGGGCGCGGCGAGCAGCGAGGCACGGCGGGTGACGGGCTTGGGCAGGGCACGGGAGACGACCATGCCGAGCGCGACGACCAGCAGCAGCGTGCCGAAGGTCCAGCCCCAGCCGAGGGCCTGCTCGGCCGCGCGGGTGAGCGGTTTGAGGACGAGCCCGCCGAAGGGCGTGCCGGTGAACTGCGTCGAGTCGTACAGCGAGCCCTTCACATGAAGCACGCCGTTCGGTCCGACCCAGGTCTCCAGGTCGGTCAGCCGGTCCCCCTGCGGGGTGCTGAGGACGACGGCCATCTGCCGTACGGCGAGGACCGCGGCGACCAGCCACAGGCCCAGGCGCGCCGCGCGCAGCCGTGCCCTGGCCGTCTGGGCGGCATCCGACCCGAATGCTCCCGCGGCTCCCGCCGGTCGCCCGCTGTGCTCCACGTTCGCCACGCCTCGTAGGCCTCCCGCCCCGTTCGTCCCACGCGTCACACGCGTGGTGGTTCCCTCTGTGAACCCTATGAGGTTCGCACCCCCTGCGGGAGAGACGCAGGCAACCCCCTCTTCACCTGACGTCCGCCCTCCTTTTGTCCGGATGACGATAGTCGGCCTCGGGTTGCCTGGGCACGGCAAATAACCGTGTGCTTCCGACCGGGCCCGATGGCCCGATAGCTTGTGGAGATGATCGGTTTACTGATCGTTTCGCCGCGGGGGTGGATGCGGCGCCGGGCACGCGCGCGCGTGCTGGCCGTCGTACTGGCGCTGTTCGCCCTACAGCTCGGATCGCTGGTGTCCCCGGCCTGGGCATGTGGCTGCGGCGCTCTGGTGCCGGGCGGGTCGCGGCAGGTCTCGGTGGGGCGCGAGCTGTCCGTGGTGCGCTGGGACGGGCGCCAGGAGCAGATCGTGATGCGGCTCACCGTCTCCGGGGACGCGCACCAGGCCGCCTGGATCATGCCGGTGCCACACCGGGCGACGGCCACGCTCGGCGACCCCGCGCTCTTCGACACGCTGAACGCGCGCACCGCGCCCGCGCACCGCGCCCGCTCCCACTTCTGGCCCCAGGACGGGGACTGGCCGCTCGTCTCCGGCGGCGCCGGCGGTGGCGCCCCGCCCGGCGCCCCGACGGCCCCCGGAGTGGGCGTGGTCGGCCGTGAGCGGCTCGGCCCCTTCGACGTGGCCCGGCTGACGGCCACCGACCCGGACGCGCTCGGCGACTGGTTGCGCACGAACGGGTTCGTCCTGCCGTCCCGCCTTGACCAGGCCCTTCAGCCGTACGTCGACCAGCGCTGGGAGTACGTGGCGATCCGCCTGGCCCCCGCGACCGCCGGCAAGGCCCTGACCGGCGTCCTCGACCCGCTGCACCTCACCTTCGCCGCCGAGTCCCCCGTCTACCCGATGCGCCTCTCCCGCCTGGCCCGCACCCCGCAGTCGCTGGGCCTGTACATCCTCGCCGCGCACCGCATGGAGCTCAGCGGCGGGATCGGCGGAGAACAACCGCAGGTCGCCTACGCCGGCCGCGTCACCACCACCTCGGGCCCGCTGGCCGGCCTCGCCAAGGGCACCCCGTTCCTGACCGCCGTGAACCAGGAGTTCCCCGACCCGTCCCGCATCACCGGCGACCACCTGCTGCGCCGCGCGGCGACGGACGCCACGTTCCAGCAGGTGATCTACGAGGACCGGCTGAGCGAGGTGGCGGGCATCCCGGCGTGGCTGCTGACGATCGGCGGGGGCCTGGCCGCGCTCACGACGACCGGTGTCCTGCTGGCCGTACGGCGCTCCCGGCGGTCTCGGCGACCGGCGATCCCGCCGCCACCGGCGTTTCCACCCCCGCCGACGCACGCGCCGGGTAGTTAACTCGGGTGGCCGGCACGGGTATCCAGCACGGGTGGCCGGTACCTGTCGCCGGACACACTGCTGGGCATACGGCTGGACACTGGACATACGGCTGGACATACGAAAGGCACGAGCACATGAGCGAGTCGCAGGTGTGGGACGACGTCGACGACTACTTCATCGGCCAACTCACCCCGGACGACGAGGTGTTGGAGGCGGCCCTGCGCGACAGCGAGGCCGCCGGCCTCCCGCAGATCGCGGTGTCCGCCGCCGAGGGCAAGCTGCTGCACCTCCTGGCCCAGATCCAGGGCGCCTCGCGCATCCTGGAGATCGGCACGCTCGGCGGCTACAGCACGATCTGGCTGGCCCGCGCGCTGCCCGCCGACGGCCGGCTGATCTCGCTGGAGTACAGCCCGAAGCACGCCGAGGTCGCCACCCGCAACCTCGCCCGCGCGGGCTTCGACAAGATCGTCGAGGTACGGGTGGGCCCGGCCCTGGAGTCACTGGCCGAACTCGCCGCCGAGACCGCCGAGAACCCAGCCCCCTTCGACCTGGTCTTCATCGACGCCGACAAGGCCAACAACCCGCACTACGTCGAGTGGGCCCTGAAACTCACCCGCCCCGGCAGCCTGATCATCGTCGACAACGTGGTGCGCGGCGGCCGGGTGGCCGACCCGGACAACGCGTCGCCGGACGTCCAAGGCACGCGCACGGCGATCGAGTTGATCGGCTCGCACGCGCGCCTGTCCGGTACGGCGATCCAGACGGTGGGCAAGAAGGGCTACGACGGCTTCGCGCTGGCGCGGGTACTGGCCTGACCCTTGTCGCCTACCGGCCACCGGAGTTGAGGCAGGCGCCGGTGCTGGTGTCTCAACCCTCGTGATAGAAGCCGACGTTGACGCTGCGCGGCCCGGTGCGGTCCTTGATGACGATCTCGCCGCTCCCGCCGCGCGGCAACGGCACGCTGCCGCCGTAGCCGACGGTCTGGGCGTACTCGCCGACGATCAGGCGTACTTCGGAGGACGGGTCGGGTTGGGAGCCGCGTAGCCAGCTCACCTGCCAGATGCCCTCGGGTCCGCACAGGAACTCCAGATGGACCCGCGAGATGAACAGCCAGTCGTCCGGTGTCACCAGCCGGCACACCGACTCGTCGCGGCCCACCCGCAGCACCTCGCCCGGGTCACTGGGCGCGTCGGCCATCAGCATGCCGGCCGTGGCGCCCTCGTCCGTCCCGGAGACCGAGGCCATGGTGAGTTCGAGCACGTGCGCTCCCCTATGAAGTGTCCTTACAGCAGCGGCCGCATGATAAATCGCCCGGCGCCACCGCGTCCGGCACAATTGAAGTCATGACCGAGCGAAAGCCACCGGGTGTGTCCTTCGAGTCCTGGGTCGACAAGCAGATCCGGGACGCCGAGCAGGCCGGAGAGTTCGCCCAACTCCCGGGCGCGGGGAAGCCGTTGCCCTCTGGTTCGGACACGACGTACGACGAACTGTGGTGGATCAAGCAGAAGATGGCCCGCGAGGGCATCTCCGTGCTGCCGCCGACGCTGGCTCTGCGCAAAGAGGCCGAGGACGCCCTGGCCGCGGCGTACTCGGCCCCTTCGGAGCGGATCGCACGGCAGATCATCACCGAAGTCAACGTGAAGATCCGCGAGATGATGTTCAAGCCGCCGCCCGGCCCCCCGCTGGGAATGAAGCCGTACGACGTCGAAGAGGTCGCGCGGGAGTGGCGGGAGCGCCGGGCGATTGACGGAACGGACTGAGCCGGCGGGTCACATGTGTACGGACCACATGTGGAGCGACCACATGTGACGCGATCACATGTGGAGAAGCCGCTCCGTCAGCTCGCGGTAGTCCCGCAGGGCCAGACGGAGTTGCTCGGTGTCGTCCGAGCCGTGGGTGCCGTCCGAGCCCTTGGACTCCCAGGAGCCGTGCAGGGTGGCGCGGCGCTTGGTGACGGCCTCCGTGAAGCGGGCGGCGACCTCTTCCAGTACGTGGTCGGCCTCCTCCACGGCGGACCGGGGCTCGTCGACGAACCCGGTGACCGCGTGCTGTAGCCGCAGGCTGAACTTGTCGCTCTCGTCGTGCGGGAGCAGGCTGCCGTTCTCGGCGTCCTGCGGGACGCGCCGTCCGTTGCCGGAGGCGGCACCGGAACCGATGCCGGGGGCGGGCTCGGGCGCGTGCACGGGACGGGCGGACTGCTCGGTGCGTTCGGCGCGCTCGGTACCGGTCGTGTCGCCGGTACGGGGGCTCGGGATCGCCCGGTCGGCTTCGCGCGACGAGGTCGTCGATGCGGTCGTCGCCGGCGTCGATGCCGTCGGCGTCCTCTCGGACGACCCGAGCGGTGTCGCCTTCTCGGACCCACGCGGGGCCGACTTGTCGTCGGCGGTCGTGCTGCCGAACGGCTTGGCGCCGGACCCGGACTCACGCGACGCCTTCTCGGCATCCCGCTGCTCGCTGGTCTTGTCGGTTTCCTTGCGGTCGGCGCGCTCCGCGTTCGTGTTCGCGTTGGTGTTGGTGTTGGTGTTGGTGTTGTCGCCGGTCGGCCGTATCGCGTCGGACATTAAGCTCAACTCCCCTTCAGTGCCTGCTTGTTGAATGAGCCGATCGAGTGGCGGCCACCGCGCCCGTGCCCGTTGCGGCTGCTACGGCTGTCGTCGCTCACCAGGTCGTCGAAGAGGGCGCGGGCTTCGAGCATGGCCTCACGCATCTCCTCGGTGCCGGCCTGGCTCTCCGGTGCGCCGTTCGTCCGCGCGGTGACGACGCGGTGCACGCGCCGGTAACCGTGGACGTGGTCCGCGTGGTGCACGGACAGCGCGTCGAACTGCTTGTCGTACTCGGCGACATCGGGGAAGCCCCGGGCGCCGGCGACCTCGCCGAGCAGCTGGTCGACGTCGGACATGGCCTGGCGGGGCGAGTCGACGAAGAGCTCCTGGGCGGCGGCCCAACGGGCCTGGAACTGCTCACGGGCCGCGGGCTCCAGCGGCTGCTCGTGCAGCGAACCGTGCTCCTGGACGCGCTCGCCGAGCTCACGCTCGGCGGCCTTCGTGTCGCCGTCGTGCCGGGCCACGGTGCGGTCGTACTCCGGCCCGAAGCGGCGCTTCAGGCCCGAGCCGCCGGTCGCGCCTCGGGCACGCAGCGCCAGGGCGGCCGCGGCAGCGACCACGCCGACCACGATCACGATCAAAACGATGATCACGCCTGTGGACATGAGTGCCTTCCGGGTTCTTGGCCAACCGGCTCTCGTAGTCGGTCGGTTCCTCTACCGGGTTGCCGTAAAGGCCCTCTTCAAACGACGACCACACCTCGGCGGAATTCGTGTCGCCGGTGTGTCGATTCCGCCCCGCCCCGTTCGACACACGGGTAAGAACCGATCGAGGAGGTTGTCATGGGTGAGGTCATCGCACGGCTGGCCATGTCGCTGGACGGGTACATCGCGGGCCCGGAGTCGGGGCGGGAGCATCCGCTGGGCATCGGCGGGGAGCGGCTGCACTCCTGGGTGTTCGGGCTGCGGAGCTTCCGCCGGATGCAGGGCATGAAGGGCGGCTCGGAAGGGCCGGACGACACACTGATCGCCGAGTGGACCGAGCGGCCGGGGTCAGTCGTCATGGGCCACGGGATGTTCATCAGCGGGGAGACCCCGTGGGGCGACGAACCGCCGTTCCACGCCCCCGTGTTCGTCGTCACCCACCACCCGCGGGAGTCGGTGGTGAAGAAGGGCGGCACGACCTACCACTTCGTCACCGAAGGCGCCGCCCACGCACTGGAGTTGGCCCGCGAGGCGGCCGGCGACAAGGACGTCTCCCTCGCGGGCGGCGCCGACCTGGTCCAGCAGTTCATCCGCGCCGGGTGGTTGGACGAACTCCTCCTCCACCTCGTACCGGTCCTCGCGTGCGGCGGACGACGCCTGTTCGACAACGTGGGCGACACGCACATCGAGTGGAAGCAGACCCAGGTCCTGGACTCCTCCCCCGAGGTGACCCATATCCGGTTGCGCCGCGCCCCCACCGGCTCCTGACAATGTCCGTATGACCTGGACGATCGCCCCGGAACCCCACGACTCCCCCGTCGCCGCCGCGCTCTGGCGGGCGTACTACACCGAGGTCAGCGACCGCTGGTACCTGCTGCACGAGAACCACCGCACGGACCCCGCCGAACTGGAACGCGAGATCGCCGCCCGCACCGGCGCCGAACTCGCCCTGCCCAGCGGCCTGTTGCTGGTAGCCCGGCACGAGGGCGAGCCGGCCGGCAGCGCCGGCGTACGACTCCTCGACGCCACCACCGCCGAACTGACAAGGGTCTTCGTCTACGAGGGGATGCGCGGCCGGGGCGGCGCCCCGAGGCTCGTGACGGCCGCCGAGGACGCCGCCCGCGACCTGGGCGCCAAGGTGATGATCCTCGACACCAGGAACGACCTGGTGGAGGCACGCACCCTCTACACAAAGCTCGGCTACGAGGAGACCGACCGCCACAACGACGACCCGTACGCAGAACACTGGTTCCGCAAGCCCCTCACCTGACCCTGGTAGCAGTCCCGTTGTGCGGCTGCTCCTGGTCCGACCCACACAACTCCCCATTCAGCTCCTTCACCAGCTGAACAAGATCCGTAGGCCGATCCGGCCCCCACCAGTCCCCCAGCGTCTCCGCGAGGGACTCCTCACGAGCCCGTGACAGCTTCTCGGCCACTTCCCGCCCCTGGTCGGTCAGTTGGAGGTCGAGCCCCTCACGCACGGCCAGCCGCCGCTCCTCAACTTGCCGAACCGCGGCGAGGATGACAGGCAACGGCACGGTGCTGCGCTCGGCGAGCACACCCGGTTCCACCCAGCCGTACCGCTTGATCCGCAGCAGCAGCCAACTGGCCGCCGGCTGAAGGTCGTAGCCCGCCTTCGCAGTGATCGTCCGGTAGATCTCGCGGCGCCCCTCCCGCGTGCCGAGCACGGACAGCGCGCGGCACACCTCGTCGTACGAGGACCGTTCGACGGGGTTGCTGGCGAGGGTCTCGGTGACGTCGGGGGCGGTGACCGAGCCGCGCAGCTTGTCCTCCTTGAGGAACCATGCCAGGACGAAGCCGACGAGGGCGACGGGAGCGGCGTACAAGAACACGTCGGTGATCGAGGACGCGTACGCGTGCAGGGCCTCCGGCCGTACCGCGACCGGCAGTTGGGAGATGCCGCGCGGGTCGGACTCAAGGCCGTCCGGTGTGACGCCGGCCGGCAGCGAGGCACCACGCAGAGCATCCGTGAGCTTGTCGCCGAGCCGGCTCGCGAAGATCGTGCCGAAGATGGCGACGCCGAACGAGGCGCCGATGGACCGGAAGAAGGTCGCGCCGGAGGTGGCGACGCCGAGGTCCTCGTACGACACGGCGTTCTGCACGATGAGCACCAACACCTGCATGACCAGGCCGAGTCCGAGCCCGAAGACGAAGAAGTAGGCGCTCATCTCGGCGGTGGAACTGCCCTCGTCGAGGCGGTGGAGCAGAAGCAGGCCGAGGGCGGTGACGCCGGTGCCCGCGATGGGGAACACCTTCCAGCGTCCGGTGCGGCTGACGATCTGGCCGGAGGCGGTGGACGAGATCAGCATGCCGAACACCATCGGCAGCATGTGGACGCCGGACATGGTCGGGGTGATGCCCTGCACGACCTGGAGGAAGGTCGGCAGATAGGTCATCGCGCCGAACATCGCGAAGCCGACGATGAAGCTGATGACGGCGGCGAGCGTGAAGGTGCGGACGCGGAACAGCTTGAGCGGGAGCACGGGTTCGGCGGCCCGCCGCTCGACGGCGACGAACGCGACCGCCAGCACCACGCCGAGCACCGCGAGCCCGATGATCTGCGGCGAGCCCCAGCCCCAGGTCGTGCCGCCGAGCGAGGCGACGAGCACCAGGCAGGTCGCGACCGCGGCGATGAGGAAGGTGCCGAGGTAGTCGATGACGTGCCGGGTCGACTTGCGCGGGATGTGCAGGGCGGTCGCGATGACGGCGAGGGCGACGACGCCGACGGGGAGGTTGATGTAGAAGACCCAGCGCCAGCTCAGATGCTCGGTGAACAGCCCGCCGAGCAGCGGCCCGAGAACACTGGTCGCGCCGAACACGGCACCGAACAGCCCCTGGTAGCGCCCGCGTTCACGCGGCGATACGACATCACCCACGATCGCCATCGACAGCACGATCAGCCCACCGCCGCCGAGCCCCTGCAATGCCCGGAAGCCGATCAGCTGGGGCATGTTCTGCGCCGCGCCGCACAGCGCGGACCCGACGAGAAAGATCACGATCGCGATCTGGAACAGCCTCTTCCGCCCGTACTGGTCCCCGAGTTTGCCCCACAGCGGGGTCGCGGCGGTCGAGGCCAGCAGATACGCCGTGACCACCCACGACAGATGTTCCAGCCCGCCGAGATCACTGACGATCGTCGGCAGCGCGGTCGACACGATGGTCTGGTCGAGGGCGGCGAGCAGCAGCCCGAGGAGCAGCGCCCCGATCGAGACGAGGACGTTGCCCGACACGTGTTCCTGGGCGGAACCGCCCCGTCGCGGGGGCCCCTCCGGTGGCTGCGCGTCTTGCACATTCCCCGTCATACCGTGCGCATCGTCGGCCATGAAGACCTCCCGAGGCTCTCGTTACACATCCATGGTGATCGGTATGGCCCGGTACGGCCTGTTGAGTCCGAATGGAAGCCCGCATTCCGGGGGTCGGAGGAGACGGCGTGAAGGAGATCCGCATAACCTCTGGAGTTCGACGGGGAGGGACGAACACGTGAACGAGGCGAAGGGCCACATATGCCCGCAGTGCGGGGCACCCCGGGCAGCCGACGGCTCCCCGTCCTGCGCCTGCACCCAACGGGCGTCCGACGCGCTGCGCGACGCGCGCACGGCGGAGGCGGCAGCGGCGGAGGACTTCGACCCGCTGCGGATCAGACCGTATGTGGAACTGGACGGCAACCCACAGGAGCAGACGCCTCCGACAACACGGACGACACCGCCCACACCGGCGACACCCGAGGGTGAGACACAGCGGCTGCCGGCGATCGAGGAGACGATGCTGCTGCGCATGGTGAAGCCCGCACCGGCCGCACCGGCTTCCCAGGAGCAGACGTCGATCCTCCCCACCCTGCGGACACCGTCGGACACGGCCCCGATTCCGACAGACCTGAGCCTGTTCGCGGACGGCGTGGGAGACGAAAGCGGCACGGGCACCCCGGAACACCCCACGGACGACGACGCCTCCCCGCGCCGCCGCCACCGCCGTACCGTCCTCCTCGCCGCCGCGGGGGCAGTCGTCGCGGTGGCCGCGGTGGCCGGTTTCGCGAGCGGCATGTTCTCGTACGAGTCACCGTCGCGGGACGAGGCGGCCCCTCAGGACGTACGGGCGAGCGTCCCGACGGCGTCGAAGAGCGCGGCGTCGGCAACTCCGTCCACGAGCGGTTCTACGTCCGCGCAGCCGACGTCGGCGTCCCCGACCCCGTCGCTCAGCGAGACCCCGTCACCGACGGCGTCGCCGACCTCGTCCGCCACGGCGTCCAGGTCCGCGAACCCCAGCCCCACCCCGACGACCACCACCAGCGCCTCGACCGCCTCCGCCACGGACCACCAGGGCGACAGCACCCCCACCACGATCCTGCAACGCGGCGACGAAGGCCCCGAGGTCACCGAACTCCAGCTCCGCCTGGCCCAGTTGAGGCTCTACTCCGGCCCCGACAACGGCGTCTTCGACAAGCAGGTCCAGACTTCGGTACGCACCTACCAGGTCGCCCGCGGCATCACATCCGACGAACTGGGCGTGTACGGGACGGCGACACGAGCACACCTGGAGTCCGAAACAACCGAACCGTGACGCTGCACTGGCCGGGCTGTCCCGCGGCGGCGGTCGGCAGTGTGACGCCGGCCGTGGCGGCGGCGCCGAGCATCGCCGTCGCCCGCAGGAAACTGCGCCGTCCGGCACCGGCCTGGGCTGTCTCGACCTGCTCGTGGTCGTGCTCGTGCTC
>NZ_JBLTJC010000100.1:0-31616 GCF_048158785.1 Streptomyces colwelliae
ATCACCGCCTGGGACGTGGTGAACGAACCCTTCAACGAGGACGGCACCTACCGCTCGACGCTCTGGTACAACGGCCTCGGCGCCAACTACATAGCGCAGGCGCTGACTTGGGCCCACGCGGCCGACCGACGCGGCCACCGCCTCGCCGCCGAGATCCTCGACTCCGGCAAGAAGCTGACCACCGTCCTCGTCAGCCACGCCGACCCCGACTTCTACTTCGGCGCCGAAGTCATCGCCGACGCCTTCCCCGACGCGACCTTCGTCGCCACCCCCCTCGTCATCGAACACATCCAGCACTCCTACGAGGGCAAGCTCAAGGCGTGGGCCGCGCTCGGCGCGAACCTGCCCACCCGCCTGGTCGACCTCACCCCGCTGACCGGCGACCTCACCCTGGAGGGCCACCGCTTCGAGCTCAAGGGCGGCCCGGCCGCGCTGCCCGACCGGCACTACCTGTGGCAGGCCACCCACCGCGCCCTCCTCGGCGGCGTCCTCCTCTTCCAGCAGGAACACGTCTGGGTCGCCGACACCCCCACCCCCGGCGACCGTGCCGCCTGGATCGGCCTGCTCGACGAAATGGCCGCCCTGCAACCGGAGTTGGTCGTCCCCGGCCACCGCCTGCCCGGCACCGCGGCCGACGCCTCCGCCATCACCGCAACCCGCGACTACCTCCTCGCCTTCGAGGAGGAGCTCGCCACGGCGGCCGACGGTGCGTCGCTGACCGAGGCGTTGGTCAAGCGTTTCCCCGACAACGGCATGCTGATCGCCGCCCAGATCGGCGCGAAGGTCGCCAAGGGTGAGATGAAGTGGGGCTGACCATGGCCGAGTTCGCGACCTCCACCGCCCCCGCCGATGTCGTACGGCGTCAGTATCTGGCGTCCGCGGCAGGTGACCTTGAGGCGCTTCGGGCCACCCTCGCCCCCGACGTCGAGTGGACGGAGATGGCCGGCTTCCCGCTCGCCGGCACCTACCGCACCCCCGACGGCGTCACCGCGGGCGTCATGGAGAAACTCGGCCAGGACTGGGACGGTTGGACCGCCCACGACGACACCTACGTCGTCGACGGCGAGAACGTCGTCGTCCTCGCCCGCTACACCGCGACCAACAAGGCCACCGGCAAGCCGATCGACATCCGCGTCGCCCACCACTTCGTCGTACGCGGCGGACACATCGTGCGCTTCGAGCAGTTCGTCGACACCGCCCTCGTCCGCGAGGCGATGACCGGCTGAGCGGTCCGGATCCGGGAGTCGGCCACACGGGGTGTGGCCGACCCGCCGTCGGTGACGACACCGGGACCGACCGCGTGGACGCAGAAGCGGTTGTCGCCAGGACGCGGGCACACCGACGTGAGGACACGGCCGCTGAGGATCTCGGCGATCCGTGCCGATCAACGCTCATCCTCCTGTGTCCCGAACACGTCCCGAATCCGCCGCCGGGCAGGCATGATCCGGCCGCGCCAAGCGGACGCACCCCAGCTCGGAGCGGCAGGCGAGTTCCGGCTCACCCGGCCGAGCGGAAAGCCGTGTCAGCCGGTCGTGGCCCGCCCGAAGTGACTCCGGCGCCCTCGGTCCGCCAACCGGTTGACCTCCGTGGCGGGTCGCGGATCGCCCTCCGGGACGGCTGGGACCATGCGCGCATGGCACCCGACGCAGGTACTGCTGAGAGTTCAAAATCGGCGCGACTCGTCCTGCTGACCCTCGCCGCCGGTCAGTTCCTGATGGCGCTCGACAGCTCCGTCATGAACGTCTCGATCGCGACGGTGGCCGAGGACGTGGGCACGACGGTGACAGGTGTCCAAGGCGCCATCACGGCCTACACCCTCGTCATGGCGATGTTCATGATCCCCGGCGGCAAGGCGGGCGCGCTGATCGGACGCAAACGCGCGTTCATGATCGGCTGCGTCGTCTACGGCTGCGGCTCCCTCACCACGGCGCTCGCACCGAACCTGCCCGTGCTGCTGTTCGGCTGGTCGTTCCTGGAGGGGATCGGGGCGGCTCTCATCCTGCCCGCGATCGTGGCGCTCGTGGCAAGCAACTTCGCCGCGGAACGCCGTCCCGCCGCCTATGGACTCGTCGCGGCCGCGGGGGCCGTGGCGATCGCGGTCGGGCCGCTCATCGGGGGTGTCGCGACGACGTACTTCTCCTGGCGGTGGGTCTTCGCCGGTGAGGTCGTGATGGTGCTCGGCATCCTGGTGCTGGGCCGCCGCATCGCGGACGCGCCGATCGGCGAACGCCCGCGGATCGATCTCGTCGGTGCCGCGCTCTCCGCCCTCGGGCTCGGGGTCTTCGTCTACGGAGTCCTCCGCTCGGACGAATGGGGCTGGTTCCAGCCGAAGCCCGGCGCGCCTTCGTGGCTCGGGGTTTCACTGACCGTGTGGCTGATGCTGGCCGGTCTGCTGCTGGTCTGGCTCTTCCTCCGCTGGGAGGCCCGCCTGGTGGTGCGGCACAGGGAGCCGCTCGTCGACCCGGGCATGCTGCGCAACAAGCAACTCACCGGCGGACTGACGATGTTCTTCTTCCAGTACCTCGTACAGATGGGGGTCTTCTTCGTCGTACCGCTCTATCTGTCCGTCGCCCTGGGCCTGTCCGCGCTCAAGACCGGCGCCCGTATCCTGCCGCTCTCGCTGACACTGCTGGCGGCCGCCGTTCTGATCCCCCGCTTCTTCCCGGATGTATCGCCGCGGCGGGTGGTGCGGCTCGGAATCCTCGCGTTGCTCGCGGGCGCGGTGGTCCTGATGGCCGCGCTCGACGCGGACGCGGGCGCCGAAATCGTCACCATCCCCCTCCTGTTGATCGGGCTCGGCATGGGCGCGCTGGCGTCCCAGCTCGGGTCGGTCACCGTGTCCGCGGTGCCCGAGGCACAGAGCGCGGAAGTCGGCGGCGTCCAGAACGCCGTCACCAACCTGGGTGCCTCGATCGGTACGGCACTCGCCGGGTCACTCATGATCGCCGCGCTGACGACGTCCTTCCTGACCAGCGTGGAGCAGAATCCGGCGATCCCGGCCGAGGTCAAGAGCCAGGCCACGGTCGAACTCCAAAGCGGCGCGCCGTTCCTGTCGGACGCCCAACTCAAGTCCGCCTTCGAGGAAGCGGGCACGAGCACGGAGGTGGCCCGGGCGGCACTCGACGCGAACACCGCCGCCAGGATCGACGGACTGCGCGCCGCACTCGCCGTCCTCGCCTTCACCGCTCTCCTCTCGCTGTTCTTCACCCACAGGATCCCGACCACCCAGCCCCGCTCGGCGGAGCCCCGGGGCCACGGCTGACGGGTCCGCATCCGAGGCGACGGCTGGGGCCGTCCCGTTGCCGGGGCGCTGGTGGCCGAGATGCCTGCCGCTACGGAGTGTGAAACCGTGGGGGTGAGTGGGGAACACGGTCCGGGTCGGGGCAGACGCTCCGTCCGGCCGCTTCCCCCAGGAGGTGGCGTCATGCCTGACCAGGCCGACGGAAGGCTTCCGGAGGAACGGGCGGCACGGGGCCGTGCGGCACGGGCGGACGCACCACGCTCCGCCCACGCCGAGTACCAGCCCTCGCCGAAACGACCGGACCCCGTGGACACCATCGAGGCGCAGTCCGCCGCCCGGCTCCCGGAACTCGTGCCCATCCGCTACGGCCGGATGCTGGAGTCCCCCTTCCGTTTCTACCGGGGCGCCGCCGCCATCATGGCCGGAGACCTGGCCGACACCCCCCGCTCGGGAATCACCGCCCAGCTGTGCGGTGACGCGCATCTGCTGAACTTCCGGCTGCTCGCCTCGCCGGAACGGCGTCTGGTGTTCGACATCAACGACTTCGACGAGACCCTGCCCGGCCCCTGGGAGTGGGACGTCAAGAGGCTGGCCGCGAGCCTGGCCATCGCCGGACGCGAAAACGGCTACACGGATGCCGAACGTGCCTCCGTCGTACGAGCCACCGTGCGGTCCTACCGCAAGGGCATGCGCGGCTTCGCCGGCCTGGGCAACCTCGACGTCTGGTACACCCAGGCCGGCGCGGACATGCTGCAAGCACTGGCGGACCGGAAACTGGGAGTCGGGGCCCGCAAGCGTGCCCGGCGAGCCATGACCAAGGCCCGCGGCCGCGACAGCGTCCAGGCCTTCGAGAAGCTCACGCGGGTGGTCGACGGCCGGCGCAGGATCGCCCCCGACCCGCCTCTGATCATGCCGATCCAGCACCTGCTGCCGGGCACCGAGCGCGACGCCCTGGAGGAAGGACTGCGCGAGCTGATCGAGCGGTACAGCCACAGCCTTCAGTCCGACCGCCGCCACCTGCTGGGGCAGTACCGGATCGTCGACATGGCCCGCAAGGTCGTCGGGGTCGGCAGCGTCGGCACCCGCTGCTGGATCATCCTGCTGCTCGGCAGGGACGACGAGGACCCGCTGCTGCTACAGGCCAAGGAGGCCGACCTGTCGGTGCTGGCCCCGTACGCGGGCACGAGCACCTACGACAACCAGGGCCAACGGGTCGTCGCCGGACAGCGCCTCATGCAGGCCACCAGCGACATCTTCCTCGGCTGGGAACGCGTCATCGGCATGGACGGACGCCAACGCGACTTCTACATACGCCAGTTGCGGGACTGGAAGGGCATCGCCGCACCCCAGCTCATGGTCCCCGAGGACATGCGCGCCTTCGGTGAAGTCTGCGGCGCCACCCTCGCCCGCGCCCACGCCCGCTCCGGAGACCGCATCGCCATCGCCGCCTACCTGGGCGCGGGTGATGTCTTCGACCGCGCGCTCACCGTCTTCGCCGAACGCTACGCCGACCAGAACGAACGCGACCACCAAGCCCTCACCGACGCCGTGGACGCCGGCCGAGTCCCCGCCCAGAGCGCATAAAGCAGGAGGACGACTATGAGCGACAACTTGTATCTGGCTTACGACTATCCGCTGCTGGGCGCGTTCTGGACGATGATGTGGATCTTCCTCTGGATCCTCTGGTTCGTCCTGCTGTTCCGCGTCATCGGCGATGTCTTCCGCGACGACTCGCTGAGCGGGTGGGCGAAGACGGGATGGACCTTCTTCGTGATCATCACGCCGTTCCTCGGCATCTTCGTGTACCTGATCGCCCGGGGTCGTGACATGGGCAAGCGCGAACAGCAGGCCGCCAGGGCACGGCAGGATGCGCTCGACGCGTACATCCGGCAGACCGCCGGAGGTACGGGCACGGGCGGCCACACGGACGAACTGGCCAAGCTCTCCGAGCTGAAGAGCAAGGGCGACCTCACCGAGGCGGAGTTCCAGCACGCCAAGGAGAAGGTCCTCACGTCCTGACGGGGCCCTCGGGTACGGGTGGGCCCTCGCGCAGGTCATGCGTGGTCGCCGCGGCCTTCGCGTGCCGGCGGCCGTACCACTCGGCGGGTCCGAACCACCTGACATACGCCACCGTGGGAAGCCGCAGCCCGCTCCCGGCGAGCGCGAGGGCCACCGGCAGCATCCTGACGACGGTGAGACTGAGCACCGCGTACAGGACGATCCGCCAGTTCAGGTGCTCCAGCGCGGGGCCGAGCAGCACCGCCCCGAAGACCAGAAGGCTGAGGTGCGGCGTCGCGCCGCGGGTCGACGATGTTCAGCGCGGCCGGCCCGAGGAGGATCCCGGAGCCGACGAAGACGATCGCCGGCGGCAGCGGCGTCGAGGACAGCCGACGCGAGCCCAACGCGTACGCGGCGGTGACGCCCGCCACCGCCAGACCGGTCCAGGCCCCACCGCTCATGTCCCGGCCCTCCGGATCCACCCGCTGTCACCCTCGGCCGATTCCGCCCGAACGCGCCGATGACCTCCTTCTACAGGGTCGGGAAAGGGGCACTCCCCGGCCCCGCCGAAGACACGCCGGGCGGTCCCGACCAGGCATCGGAACGGCGGGGCACAGTCACCCGTACGGCCCACCTGTGCGGGCCGACTCACCACGCAGCGGCGGAAATGGAGGCAGACAACCCCCAGGAGTTCTGGAGCCCCCATGGCCACCCCGCACCAGCCGTCCGAGCCCGATGCCGCTCCAGAGGAGAACGCGGGTGATGCTGCGGGAGGTGGGCGTCGGCGCGGCTCGGCGGCCGTACGGATCACGCGGAAGACCGCCTCGGCGGTGCTCATCGTGCTCACCTGCGTCCTGGTGCCGGTCGCGCTGCTCACGGTGTGGGTGCACGACATCGCGCTGGACACCGACCGGTACGTGACGACGGTCTCGCCGCTGGCCTCGAATCCGGCGATCGAGGACGCGGCGGTCAAACGCATCACCGCCGCCGCCGACGTACGGGTGGACGGCAGCCAGGCCGCCGCCGACATCGCCACCTGGCTACAGTCGCAGGGCCTGCCACCTCGTGCGGCACAGTCGCTGAAGGGGCTGGGCCCGCAGCTCGACTCCGCGGTCAACGACACGGTCGAGAAAGTAGCCACCCGTTTCGTGCGCGGCGACCGCTTCGAGCGCATCTGGACGAACGCCAACCGGCGCGCCCACAGCGCGGTCGTGCACGCACTCACCGGCGAGGGCCGTGGCGCCGTGAGCACGAACGGCGGGACGGTCACTCTCGACGTGGGCGAAGCCGTCGACCAGGTCAGACAGTCACTCGTGGACGCCGGCCTGTCCCCGGCCGCCAAGATCCCCGACGTCGACAAGCAGATGGTGCTGCTCCAGTCCGACCAGCTGAAGAAGATCCGCAAGGGCGCCCATCTGCTGGACGTGCTCGGGAACTGGTTCCCCGTGTTCGTCGTGGTGATCGGCGCGGCCGGCGTGCTGCTGGCCCACCGGCGCCGCCGCGCCCTGGCCCGTACGGCTCTCGGTGCGGCCTTCGCCTGCCTGGTCGTGGCCGTCGTCCTGGTCGTCGCCCGCCGCTACTACCTGGATCATCTCCCGCCCCAGGTTCAGTCGGAGGCCGCCGCGGCCGCCGTCTTCGACACCCTGCTGCGCTTCCTGAGGGTCAGCCTGCGCACGGCGATCGTGCTCGGTGTGGTCATCGCGCTCGGCGCCTACCTGATCGGCCCCGGGCGGCTGCCCCTCGCCGTCCGGGGCGCATCCGAGCGCACGGCCGACTCGGCGGCACGGTGGGCGTACGCCCGCCAGATCCGCACCGGTCGTGCGGGGATCTGGGCCGAGGCCCACCGCCGGTGGATCGCCCTGGCCTCCTTGCTGATCGTGGCCCTGGTGTTCGCGCTCTGGAACCACCCGACGGTCCTGACCATCCTGCTGCTGGTCGTCATCCTGCTGGCCGTGCTCGCACTGCTCGCGCTCCTGGCCGCCTCCGGCCGCACCACCATCGATGCCGAGCGGGTGGCACCACCGCGCCCGGAAAACGGCGAGTGACGTTCCGCCAGACGCGTCACCCGCCCCCGCCTCAGGCCGGAGCGCCAACTACCGCTTACGGAACCTGTACTGGAATCGCGGGCAGCGGATTCAATCCGTCGGCCCAAAGCCCTGAATCCACACCCCTGCTGAGACGTTTCGGCGAGGTGTCGGACGTGCGTGGTGGGGCGGGTGGGACTCGAACCTATCCGGGTGACGCTTCTCACCTGCGGGTTTGTCGGCGAAGCGGACTTATGGGCCCGTTTCCATCCCTCTGCGCCTGGCTCGGTCCTCCTCTGCCGGAAGCGGTGCAGCGAACGCTGCACCGCTTCCGGCAGAGGACAAAGTCGACTGGCCAGCCCCCACGCGGTCTACTGCTCATCTTCGTCTGAACCAAGAAGACGCCACCGCTCGGGCGAGGCCGGAACCGCACGGCCGACTCGCCCCCACTGACACGGAAAGAGCGTCTGTCACTATCAGTAACAACGGCGACCCGCCATCTATATGCAGGCGGAAGCGAGCGGATCCCAGGGGAGTCGAACCCGAAATTGTTACCTTCCCTAACCTGCGGAAACATAAGCGAGCCGGGACAAACAACCCTGTTTCCATCTCTCTGTGCCCTGCTCCCCCCTCGATCTGCACCCCATGCTGACGCGTCAGCATGGACCAACTATCCATTGCAATCACGAATCACAGCCCGTCATGGACGATAAATTCCAATGACAGCAAGCCTGACGCACGGCTTTAAACATGCGCGCTAATGCAAACTATGGTGACGGCTGCAGAGCACCGACAATTGTGTCCTCACCGTGCCCGCGTCCCAGCGCCGGGCACCTAGCAACCTCGTGTCCACGGACGGCCCCCGCGGGCTCAGGGCTGACATCGCGGTCGAACGATGCCTAGGGCGCACTCCGGGTGACTTTCCAGGCGCAGAGCAGAACGTCTGAGACATGGTCTACCTGCGACGCATGTGGGCGGCAGTTTGGGTGTACGCGTGCTGAGTGGCTTCCCTCGCTGCCTGAAGCCGTCGTGCGTCGCCGTTGAGGAAGCCCTCGTCGAGCAGGGGGACGTGGTCGCCGTACCGGTCAATCTGCTGTCCCAGCCAGATTGACGCGGGCAGGTAGAAGTCGCCTCGGGGCCCTGTTCGGGTGTGAGGCCAGCTGAATCCCAGGTCTGCGTCGTGCTGGAGGAGCAGGCGCAGGTACTCGAAGCGTTCCCAGGCGTCAACGTAGGCACTCTCGTTGAGGGCGAGGTGGCGGGTGAAGACGGGATGCAGCTGAGTGTGTAGACGCTTGGATGCCTCGCCAGGGCCGAGCGTTTGCTGGGGACTGAGAAACGCCGCCGCAGCGTAGGTCTTGTCGTTGTACCGGTGGAGGATGGTTGGTTCGTGGAGGATGCGAACGAGGGTGCTCCAGCGTTCCTTGGCGAGAGCGGCAATGCCTGCCGCGTAGATGACCATGGTGGCAGGGGCCTGGGCAAGCTGGAGCAGGGACGTGTCCCCGCCCGAGTCAGGGTGGATGCCGAGCTGCTCGATGTCGCGCAGCCACCACAGATCAGTCCCGGTGTCTCCCCAGTAGGCGGTAGTCGCCACGAGAGCAAGAAGGAGTTCGGTCTCCGCTTCGAGGTCGGCGAGTCGGCGGCCGTGCTCAGCAAATGTGTCGGCGACCTGCCAGGGGCCGTCGGTGCGCAGCGGGAGCGTGGCGATGCGGTCAATCTCGCGGTGCAGGGTGTCGTGCAGAGCGACGGGCTGCTTGGTGCCGGACAGGTCTCGCTTGGCCGTGGCGACCGCCACGTCGACGCTGACCGGGTGCTGGCGGGCAGTGTCTGCAAGGGCGTCGGCGGCATCGGCGGTCTGGGTGAAGAATGCGTCGGCGTCGGCCCGGACGGAGGTGGCCGCGCGGTGGGTGAGCAGGTCCCGGGCGGTCTCGGACAGTTCCTTCGGGTCGGTCCAGTACGAGGCGAAGAAGCGGGTGTTGTTGCGGGCAAGGGCGTTGCGCAGGGCGGGGTCCCACGAGGCCGACCAGCCAGCGATGACCAGTCCGTACTCAGCGAAGACCTGGTCGAGCAGGTGTCGACGGCGGGGGCGTAGTGGTCCAGTTCTTCTGGGGTGTTGAGCATGGTTGTGGGCCTGAGGTAGTCGCCGTGGACGTGGACGACGAGGCAGGTGAGAGTGTGCAGCGGGGCCAGGCCGGCAGCGTCGTCGGCGTTGGCCACGACGTGGGGCTCGATGCCGAGCTCGCGCAGGGCGTTCTCCATGAGCCGGTCGAAGTTGGTCGTTACCACGATGCGGACGTGCCCGGCGGAGACGAGTCGGGCGACCGCACGGTGCGCGGCGGTGGGCTGCTTGAGGCTCTCGGCGCGCTCGTGGTCGTCGGGCTCGAAGTAGGAGCGCAGCATCGCCTGCCGCTCGAAGGGGGTGCTCGTCAGGGAGGCCAGGAGGTCGTCGTAAGCGGCGGCCTGCCCGAACCGCTGCTTGTACCAGGCGTGGGGGTCGCCGATTCCCGTGGCGCCTTCTGCAGCGGCCAGGCGCTCGATGAGGTCCTGCTGGACGTCCCACGCGGACGGCATGCCTGCCGCGATCGAGGCGCCCGCCCCGAGCAAGACCGCGTACGCGCCGGGGGTGTCACGCATAGCGAGCGCGAGCTTGACGTGTGGCTCCACAACTGACCTCCACCTACAACGGCATGACAGAGCATTGGGCGCACAAATGCGGTCTGCCCGAACCCACCTTAGCGTCACTTAGACGAAAACAGGGGCGGATGGTCACGGTGAGCTGGAAAATACTGCTCACTGGACGGGACAGTCCCAGCAAGCGGGCATACGCTCGCCGTATGCGAGGCGTCCATAGCGTCCACGAGTTGTCGTCCACGGCTCTCTACATCGAGTCGTGGCACCGCTCGCGCGGGGACGCGCCGGATGAGCGCCTGGGTTCGGGGACCGGATTCTTGATGGGCATCCCCGGCGACTTCTGGCTCGTGACGGCCTGGCATGTGTTGAGCGGCCGCAACTCGGTCACCAAGGAGGTCAGAGACAAACTGGCGCGCTGCCCAGACTTTCTTCGCGTGCGCTTTGCCCGGAGGGGTGAAGGAGGCGAGTTCGAGGCCGCCGACGAGAACTTCGAGCTGTACCCGGAGGGTGACGAGTTCAAGGAGCGCCCCCTGTGGCGCAGCCCGTCAGAGCAGCGCATCGATGTGGCTGCTCTGCGCATCGGCAATGTCCCGGAGTCCGCCGAAGATCCCTTCCTGCCCAACGAGTGGCCCACCCTGCGGGATCTGCATCCGCCGGATCGGCGCGCGGGCCTGCGAGCTGACGCCGATATAGACCTTCCGCTACGTGTCGCGGATCGCCTGTACGTCCTGGGCTTTCCCTTCGGAGACACCGGCAGCTGGCCTTTCGCGGTCTGGACGGCAGCGCTCGTGGCGAGTGAACCCATGAGGGGATGGGACGGGCTTCCCGGATTTCTCCTGGACTCCAGGACCCGGCCCGGCCAGTCGGGTTCCCCGGTCCTGATGCACCTCCGCCCAGGCGACTCGGTCTTCGTCAACGGTGATGTCCACCTGCACGAGGAGTGGGTCACCGCGTTGGTCGGCGTCTACAGCGGGCGCATCAACAAGGAGTCCGACCTGGGCATGGTGTGGACGGCCGAGACCCTCTTCGATCTCCTTCCGCAACTCGCTCCGCCAGAACCACGGCCATAGGTTCCGCCGAGCTTTTGGGGAGCTTCGTCCTGCTGACCATCGTCCCGGCCGCAGCCTGACGCCCAAGGCGTGCTCCACGCCGGGGAGGTGAAACTCCTAGAACGGCGTGCGATCCCCCAAAGGCGAAAAGCAGTAGTGGGCGGGGTACTCGGTTGCCATCCTGGTCGGGTGGACGAGGCAGAGGACCGGTTGAACCTGCCCCGGCCCCGGTGGTCGCATCATGAGATCGCCATCTGGGGCGGCGCCAGCGAAGATGATTTGGCCATCGCGAACGGCTACCTGGAGGTGGCTGAGATCGCCGCGCGGCACTGGATCGCCCGCGGGCCGAACGACTTGCTGCCCATCCCGATCCTCTACAACTACCGGCACAGCATCGAGCTGACGCTGAAGTGGCTGATCCGCACCGCGGCCCGATGCGTGCTACGGGAGGGCTACAGCGGCCCTGAGGACCTGCGCCCCGCCAAGCTGGATGAGCGGCTGCACACCCACAACATCAGGAAGCTGGCGGACTGCCTCAACCGCTACCTCGCGCTGCTGGATCTGCCGAAGCCGGAGCAGCGCATCGACCCGGAGTCCTGGAAGCAGCTGAACTGGCTGGACAGCGAGGACGCGACGGGCGAGACCTTCCGCTACGCCATGGTCGGCCACGGCCCTCACCGTGCTGCGGCCCGCCCCGTGCAGCAGAACGTGAACTTCTACGAGCAAGTCAACGAGCTGCACAAGCTGGCCCACCTGTTGTGGGGCGGTTATGCCTCTCACCTCGGCGTCTACGAGGACTGGCAGATGGAGTACATCGAGGAAATGCGCGCCGCCGGCTACTGAGACAATGTGGGCCGCCGCTACGGCGTCGGCTTCTTGTGGCGGTCGAGTAGCTCGGTGAAGAAGTCAGCGAGGACCTGTGGGCTGTCCGGCCGGGTGAGTTCCCAGCCACCGAAGCGGTAGATCTCGTAGCCAGCCAGCCGCAGGCGGCGGTCCTCGGCGGCCATCTCCGAATACAGCCTGGGCGAGGCGGTGTAGGTGACGCGGCCGTTCTCGTCGGCCGGGTTCTTGGTGCCGTAGTGGTGGGCTCCATCGACCTCGATGACGATCCGGGAGCGGTCGGGAGCCAGCAGGAGGAAATCCATGCGCTGCCGGTACAGGGCAGCGCTGTGCTCGCTGCTTTTGCGGGTGTAGGGGTCGTAGTGCAGGTAGACCTGAGGGATCAAGGCGGGTAGGTCGAATCCGTCGGGTTCGGCGTAGCGGGCGCAGTAGGTACGCAGAAGCGTCTGCTCGGGGAGAGAGTCCAGGGAGCGGTACAGCCGTCGGTACAGGGCATCAGCAGCAATTGGTTCATCGGCAGATGGCAGGTGGTTCGTCGCCCACCAGGTAACCATCTGCCGCCATGTCAGACCGTGTGCCGGCAACGAGTCGCTGTACACGAGCAGTTCTCGGCGTTCTGGACGATCTCCACGTCGTTGTTCACGGCGTCCCGGAGCACGATCTTCGGCTTCGGGCCGACCGCTGCGAAGATCAGGTTCTTGAAGGTTCCGCGGGGCCCGTTCTTGAAGCGCTGCTCGTATTCGATCTCCTGCAGTTCCTCCAGGGCCACGGGGGTCGGCCCGAGAAGGTCTTCGATGCACTCGCGACGTGCCTGCCAGCCGCCCCCGCCGGACATATCGTTCTTGCGCCAGTAGTCGTAGAACCCGCTGTGGTGCCGGAACGGCAACTGCGGAGGCTCCAGTCCCAAGCGGCTGAGGACCGTCCGGTGTGCCTTGACAGCGAGGACGACTTCCTCGTCGTTCATGCGCTCGTCGTGGCTGGTGCCCCTGGCGACGAAGTCTTCGTGCAGAAGCCGGGTCAGGGCCACGGCCACGTCCAGGTCCGGCTCGGCGGGCAGCGGACCAAAACGCAGCAACTCCATCAGTTCGACATCGAGCCCCCAGAGCGGACACATCCACTCGCCGGGTCGACGCTCAGTCCAGTTCACCGTGTCGTCGGGCTTGGTGCGGAAGAAATCGTCTGTGTGCACGCCTGCGCCTCCCCATACCGCCAGCGATGTGATCGTCTCCGCCCCCGCTGACAAGGCAAGGCCGTTCTCACCGATGGACCCGGTAGGAATCGCGGATCGCTGCCGCTCCGGTGATCCTCGTGCGGTCGGGTCTTAGGGGAGCAGGCCGACGATCTCGCGGCCGGCCTCGCGGGCGGGACGCCCGACGCCGATGAAGGGGCGCAGGTTCCGAGGACGACTCGGCCCGGGTGGCCAGGACAAGTCCACGGGGCGGCAAGGCGCTGGGGGCAGGCATCTTCACCTGTCCGGCGAAGTCTCAGCCTGTGCCGTCACCAAGCACCTGGCCAGCGACGAGGGCAAGATCAGCGCCACCCCGGCCAACCAGGGCCCGGAGCAGCCGTGGCGGCCCGGCAAGCCGCTCCCCGCAGCCATCGACCCCACTCAGCCGAGCGCCGACATCCGCATGATCATCCGCGAGGCCAAGCGCGCAGCTGATGAAGCATCACTCGCGGCATCAGTTGGCACAAGGACATCCTCGCGCAACGGGCCCCATGGCAACGAAGATCCGATGCCGGACAACAAGTGACTGTCCGAACAGCTCACTGACGTCCGGGAAATCCAGGGCGGCCCTTGAATTCCTCAGCCGCTCTGATCAAAAGATCTATTTTCTCCCGAGCCGGTTCTTCGCGGTCAGCCAGGAGCATCGCCTCGGCGAACCCATAAGCGTAGCCGATCATGATGTTGGCCGGAGGTGAGGATTCCTCCTTGCGGGCGCACAGGAAGTTGAACCACTGGTCGAGTTCATCCTTCAAGGGACCACTGTGCAGTTCGCTCGTCGGGGGCGTACGCAGCGGTGTCTGACCGAGGTCGATCCGTTCGGCCGCGTCCTCCTCATCCACGCACACAGATCCGGCCCCAAAGCAGTCATCGCATTGAACCCACTGGAGTTCGCCATCGGTTCCGCCGCTTTGCACGGATCCGTCCCCCTGGCAGTCGCTGCACGTGAACTCGTACTCGCCTGCGACCAGTGCCATCTCGGTGCCCCTCCCCGTGAATCGTGTTGCAGCAACGGTGATCCTACGTAGATGCCGCTTCTCCGGAGTCGAGAACGGGAGACTCGCGCATGGTTGGTCGGCATCTCAAGCTCGGGTCACCTCCGCTCGCGCGGAGAACACCGAACAGCCCCACGCTGTACGGGCGGCCTTCTCGCACCAGCCCTCGCAGGCAGTGCCGCCCAGCCGGGCCCGGTACCAGGCGATCGCCCGGTTCGTGCCACCCAGGACGGCATGCAGCCCGTCGCCCTCTGCGGCCGGGAGCAGGGCCCGCGTCGGGGTGGCGAGGACGGGGTCCGCGATGTCGTTCTCGCCGATCGAGCTGAATACCTCCAGCGGAAGGTCCTCGGACGACTGCGACGGCTCTTCCTTCGCCACGTCCAGGCCGTCGCGGGCAGGGGTGATCTCACTCATGGCATACCTCCATGCAGGTGGGTGGGGAGTCGCGGAGTGACCGGCTGACCCGGCGGCCCCGCCGACCATCACGCTGCCCCACCTGCCAGGCCCCGCGCACCTGTTGACTCCCCCACTCCTGCCCCGAGTCCGAGAGGCTCCCCGGCCTGGGTTGATCGAGCACCGCGCCGTGCGGGGTGTGAAACAAGAAGGGGCCGGCGGAAGGCCGGAGCACAGGCGGGGAGCAGGGGGCGAGCCGGCGGGTGGGTGTGTCGGCTCGGCCGGTCAGGCGGTGCGGCGGGTTGTGGTGGTGGCCTGCTGCGGTCCATGAGTTCGCCGTTGGCGGCACGGACGATCACGCCATGACCGACGGCGACAGGGAAGATCGCGGAGCTCCCGTCGGGCCTTACAACTACCTGATCTTGAAGCGTAAGAACGCGTCAGCCTTGGTGGTTATGGGACTCCTGTTTCAGTCGTTCCGTGCCAGGAGGCTCCGTTCCGCTTTGTTGATCGGAGGTGGATGATCATCAGCTCCCAGCCACCTTTTGACATGCCCTTGATGGTTCCTTTAATCGGCAACTTTCAGTCATGTACGCGCCACCCCCTGTCGACAGTTTCACTTCACACCTAGGTTGACACCTGCGTTTCAAACGTTTGTGCGGATCGGGTGGGGCTCAGGGGGCGTCCTCCTGGAGGCGCCCGACCAGCGCCATCAATCTGTATTCGTCTTGCTTCGAGGGGGAGTCAGTAACCATGTTCAAGCTCAGGGCAAGTCTGCGTGCCGTCACCGTTGCCGCGATGCTGGTCTTAGGCCTGGTGGCTGTACCGCAGGCGGTGGCCGCCGACCAGCCTGCCGTACCGATCGCAAAGACGGCTGATGCGGCCACCCGGGCCATCGCCAAGGCCGACCCGCAGCCCGCGGCGGCCGCGGCCACGGTGTGCGGGACCGGGTACAGCCTGTTCCGCGCTGTACCGCTTCCGGAGGGGACAGACCCTAACCTGCGGCTGGCCACATTGTTCTCCTACGAGAACAACGGCAAGGGCTGCGCCATCCTCGACAACAACGTCGGGGTGTCGCGTTACATGTACTTGCACGTGTGCAAGGTGGACAACACCGGCTGCTCCACGGACTCGGGGAACTTCAGCGAATACGCCGGCCCTGTCTACGTAGCCAGCGAAATCTGTGCACCCGTGACTGCGAAGATGGGCACGAGCTCCAGCAACTTGTACATCAACTACGCGACCGAGTACATGTTCTCCTGTGACTGAGAACCTGCCCGGCAGAACCCGGGCCTCCGCGCGCTTCCTGTTAGTGGCGATAGCCGCAGGGCCTCTTGCTCTGACCGCCTGCGGCAACGAGGGAAGCCACCAGGCCGACACGTCGTCCACACCGCACTCCTCGGCAACTGCCGCGGCCGTGGCCAAGCCGTCAGGCACGGCTGGCGCCCCCAATAAGGCAGCACAGAACGCGGCCGACCAGCGCGCGGCCGCCGCCGCCAGTGGAGATCCCGTCCAGCCGACGAACACGGCTGTCCCCGATCCCAAGGACTACGGATTCGGGAAGGCCGCGGCCACGGCAGCGCACGGTGAGGTCGTCGCGTACACGCCTCGCCTGGTGTCGGGACGGGTCGTGGTACCGCTGACCTTCCACAACAGCAGTGACAAACGCCTGGCTTACACCGTCACCGTGACGGTCGTGGGCGGCAAGCAGAAGTCCCCGTTCTCGGTCGTCGAGAAGGCCGGCAATGTCTGGCCGGGCACAACGTGGCCGACCCAGGCAGACATCACGGTCTCCGGCGCCACGGCGGGGACGAGCGACGCGAAGATCAGCTTGAAAGTCGTCCAGTACGACCCGTTCGCAGACACCCACTGACCTGTCACTCTCACCTCTCAGCGTCACCCACGCCTCGCACGTCGTGCGTAGTGCCACCGGCTCAACTCTTAAGTTCCCGCCCGCCCTTCAGGCCTTTTCCGGCCGGGGCGGGCGGCCCCACTCGTGCCCGGTCGGAGGCCCTGAGGCCATCGTCTGTGCGGCCCTCGACACCACGGGCGACATCCCCGGAAATGCCACCGCCCGGCCCTCACAACCTTCGCGGGCCATGGGCGGGCGGAAACCGGCAGCTCAAACGCGCCATGCTCCTCTCCACGTTCGCCTGCATGAACGCCGACCCCGCCTCCCGCACCGACTACGACCGCCGGCGAGGCCGCGGAAAAACCCACACCCAGGCCCTCCTCCGCCTGGCCCGTCAACTCATCAGCGTCCTGTTCGCCATGCCCCGAGACGGCACCTTCTACGAACCCCGCATCCCCCAGGACGTCGAACTCACCGCATGAGCCCCATAAGGCAAACCATCCCAAACCCAAACCGGGTGCCTTGGCCAAGGACGTAGAGGCCTCCCGCACTCAACCAGTCAAACTCCTGACAGAAATGGTTCCATTCTGTGAGATACAGCAAAAAAGCACGCATATCTTTAGCTGCAATAGCAGCCGGAGGAGTCCTGGTCGGACTCCTCCAGTCCACCGCGTCGGGCCTTGAGCAGCAGTCCACAGACGCCCCTCCGACAAGCACACACCCGGCACACGATTCCACCGCCAGACCCCCCACCAGAATCGCAAAACCGGCCGGAACGTTCGGTTCGGACTGGAAGACGTCTACAGACCGGGCCGTCACCGCAGCCGCGGACAGCGACGGCCTCCATCTGCTGGTCGCCGACAGCGCATCCGCGTACACGTGGAAGACCGCGGCAGTCCTGAACGAACCGGGCATGCCCGGTGACACCTGGATCGGCAACGCGTGCGTCATCGACCACGCCCATGCGGCGGTCGTCTACGCCCCGCGCACCTTCACCAACCACCCCGACATGATGCTCGGGGGAGCCTTCACAGCGATCGTCGATCTCGACAAGGGAGTGGTGAACAAGCTTGCGTTCACCGCGTCTCTCGCCTACTTCGACCCCACCTGCAACCCGGCTACGCACACGGCGGCATTCACTTCGCAGCGGGACAACGAGTCACGACTGATGACGGTGGACACGTACGGCCGCACAGTGGCCGACACCGTCGCACAGGGGCAGGTCACCTCCCCGGTCCCCGTGAACGACGGTGTGATCGCGGCGCTCGGCAACCAGCTCGTGCACATCGACCGCAAAGGCAGCACGAAAACCCTCGTCAAAACCAGCCGGGCCCCGTACGACATTCACGCGCTTCCGGGCGGGAAGATCGCTTTCCTCGACCGCACGGGCAACACCACGACACACGCCAAGACATACACAGCGGGCAAGGTCGCCACTGTCGCCACCGGCAAGCTGGAGCAGCTCGCCCTGAAGCAGGCCGGCACCAGCCGGGTGTTCCTCACCGGCAAGCCTTCCGGCACGACGCGTCTGTCGGGCAGCGGGGTGAGCCTGCTGGACGCGCCGGCAGAAGCCGACGTGTCGAGCCTGGGCCGACTGGCCGTCAACCCCGTCCTCTCCGATGCCGTCCAGAGGGGTCTGGACAACGTCAAGAACGCAGGCAAGGGCTTCACCAAAGGTGGTGAGCCCGTTCCCGCCGAGCCCGGCCACGCCCTCACCGTCACCGGCGTCGCGACAGCTACCGGGAAGCCCACCACACAGCTCGCCGCCGAGCCCGGCACGGCAGTGGGGGGCGCCAAGCTGTCCCCGGCCCTGGCCGGCACTCCCAGCGCCAAGGCATCGGTAGCCGCGGCCAGTATCGAGAACGACCCGGTGGACACCGACCGCTGGTGCTCGGTCCCCCGCAACGACGTCAGTCAGCTGGCCCTGCAGCCCACCCCCAACCAGGTGGAATGGGCCGTGGACATGGCAGTCCGCGGAAACCTGCGCTCCAACTACCTTACCCAGGGCGGCTGGCGCTCACAGACCGGTATCGGCACGATCGACCCGCAGGGCCTGTTCCCCATCCCGACCCTGAACGGCGGCAACGGCAGCGGCCGTATCCCCGCCCAGGTCGAACTCGGCATCCTGGCCCAGGAGTCCAACCTGTGGCAGGCGGAACAAGGCTCCATCCCGGGGCAGATGGGCAACCCGCTCGCCGCGGTCGACGGCTTCTACGGCCATGACGGCAAAGCGACCACGCTGGCCGCCCACTGGAAAATCAACTGGGCGAAGTCCGACTGCGGCTACGGAGTCGGCCAGGTCACCGACGGCATGCGCCTGGCCGGTTACGAGAAGACCGACGACAACGGGAACAAGGAGACCGCCCTCTCGCCGACCCTGCAAAAGGCCGTGGCGCTCGACTACGCCACCAACATCGCCGCCTCGCTGAAGATCCTCGCCGACAAATGGAACGAGGTCCACACCAGCGGCCAGATGGTCACCGCCAACAACGACGACCCCTCGAAGCCGGAGAACTGGTTCACCGCCGTATGGAACTACAACCTCGGCTTCAACAAACCCGGAGCGGACACCAACTGGGGCCTGGGCTGGTTCAACAACCCCGCGAACCCCGACTACCCGCCCACCCGTAAAGCTTTCATGAACACCGACCTCGACGCGTTGGCCATCAAGGACGCGGCGCATCCGCAGGACTGGCCGTACGAGGAGAAGGTGCTGGGATGGGCCTCCTGGTCCATGGACAGTGGCCACTCCTATGCCACTTCCGGCCGTCAGGACTGGCCGGGCGAGTCCGGGTTCTCCTCCGCCGGCTTCCGCCCCGCGTACTGGAACGGCACCGATCGGACCGTCGTGGACATCAACAGTGCGAAGTACAACCGGGCGCACGCCAACCCGACGCTCGATACTTTCTGCAACGCCAAAAACAACTGCAGCGTGACCAGTCCACCCGACTGCCCCGACGCGGACTGCTACAAGCAGTACTGGTGGCACGAGTCCAACGTCACCTGGAAGTCCGACTGCGCCACCACCTGCGGCTTCGAGAACATCAAGTACGTGACTTTGATCAGTGAGCCCGGCCGCGGCACCCGCCTGCAGTACGGAACCCCGCTCTGCTCGGGCGCTGCCAACGACGGCCGGCCCAACGGCTCCTGGTTGGTCGATTCCGTACCCGACGCCACCGAGACCTGGAGCAGCTGTGGGAAGTCCTATTCGAGTGGAACCTTCAAGTTCGCCTTCAACGCGGACCCGGCCGCAACCGGTCCCGGCCTCGGCCCGTTCGAGGCCAAGGCCGATCTGCATCAGGTCGGCGGTGGCTACCAGGGGCACTACTGGTACACGCACACCCGCGATACGCCCCATCTCGGTGGCGCCGACGGGGCGATGACCATGAAGGGCACCTGGACGCTCAACCAGAACCTCAGCTGGGCCCGCGTCCTGGTGTATCTGCCCGACACCGGCGCCCAGACCCGGCAGGCCACCTATACCGTCGGGGGCTCGGACAGCACCAGCCCGGACAGGGTCGTATTGCAGCGCGCTGGCGGCTGGGTCAGCATCGGGGCGTTCCACTTCACCGGGACGCCGACAGTGTCCTTGTCGAACTCGACGGCGGACGGCACAGGGGACGAGGACATCGCGTGGGACGCGGTGGCCTTCCAGCCCCTCACCGGAAAGCCGGCGAACTCCATCGTGGCAATGGGCGACTCCTACTCTTCGGGCGAGGGCGCCAGCGGGGCCGGCGGCACGGACTTCTTCCCGGAGACCGACCACATGGACAATGTGAACAGCGAACTGATCGACAAGTGCCACCGCTCCAAGCTCGCCTGGTCCCGGCAGGCGACGCTGCCCGGCTCCGGCACGTCCATCGGAGCCCTGGCCGACAGCCTCGACACACAGACGGACTACCACTTCATCGCCTGCTCAGGTGCCCGCACCTACAACATTCTCACCAGCGGGCAGTCCCACGAAGTGCCCCAGATCGACGCCGGCTATCTCGACCAGAACACCACCCTGGTCACTCTGTCGGTCGGCGGCAACGATGCCAGGTTCTCGGATGTGTTCAAGCAATGCGCATATGGCGCTGGAACGGAGCAGTGCCAGAACACGGCGATAGGGAACAAGGACCCGATCACAGGCGAGGACGTTGCCGGAGACACCGGACCGCTCAAAGACTGGGCTCCCACGTGGCTGCACGACCAGGTCCGGCCACGCATCAGGGCGGTGCTGACGCGGATTCACGATGTGGCGCCGAACGCGAAGATCATCCTCATGGGCTACCCGGAGCTGCTGTCGGGGGCCAAGGACTGCGTGGCAGGAATCGGAATGGAGGAGGAGGCTCCCTGGCTGAACTCGGTCGCGGACATGCTGGATACGGAGATGGACGGCGCCGCGTCGGACGCCAAGTCCCAGGACGGGATCAACGCGGTGTTCGCTGATCCCCGCAACGCGTTCTATGGCAAGACGGTGTGCGGTGATCCGGAGGATGTGAACGGCATCGTGGAAAACGGGCGCTCCCAGGCGGACGCCGAATCACCCGAGCCCGCCATGGCATCGTTCCATCCGAAGATCGCGGGAGCCCGCATCTACGCCGACGTGCTGCAGCAGTATCTGCCGTAGGGAATTGAGGAAGTCCGGGGAAGGGGCCGAGTTCCAGGCCCTTCCCCCCAGGCCAGGGCCTGAGTACGCGTACTCAGGCCCTGGCCATCCCCACCCCCGAGTCGGGGCCGAGTTCGAGGGGTAGGCGCGGAAGCTCACCGTGCTGATCACCGACGGCGAAACCGATCTCAAGGACCACAGCGCCTGTACCACTGAATCTTGAGCGCTCGCCACGGATCTTTGACCACGGCGCGTGGGGAGTGTCCAATCACGCCCCCGCACCCATTTAAGTATGGATACTCATGACACCGCGTGCATGTCGGATGGATTCTGGCCGGGTGAGTACAGATCCTGAACGTACTGGTCGGGCCGTGGCCGTGTCCGTGGGCCTGGCTGTTGTCGAGCTGTTAGCTCTAGGCCTGATCTGGTTTTTCTGGATTTCGTCCTACTGGTCGACCTTTGACGCGCAGGACTACGGCGCACCGCCGGGTCCCTACCTGCAGAAGGCTATGTTCGTAGCGGCAGCCGCCCTGGTCGCAGCTGTTGTAGCCGGAGTCCGCCGGGTACCTGTGGTTGCCGTCACCCAACTTGTCATGGCCATCGCCATTTGCGCGGCCCTGAGCGGCGCGAAGGTCGCTGGTGAACGCATTTACGAGTCCTCCTACCGGGATGCCTGCCTCTCAGGTCTGGCGTGTGACGCACCTTCGCCCCCGCGATGAGCTGTTCCTGACGCAGATCAGGCTCCCACCGGTCCAGGCACGTTGGGCGCTGCGGCGGCCCCGACGGTCAGGCCCGCGAACGCGGCGAAGTCGCCCGTCACCTTGCCGCGGCCGATGCCGGCCTCGTTGTCCCAGACCAGCATCCGTGGGACCGCCCTCCAGCCGGTCAGCAGCTTCCAGTGCCCGTCGATCAGGTCGCCGGTGGTGCGGGTGGGCAGCATCCGTGCGGCGATGATCCGCGAGTAGCCGGACACCATCACGAGCACGGGCGGATGGCCGGACTGGCCGTATCCGAGCGGGATGTCGACGGGCGGGAACCACAGGTCGCACTGGGCCAGCTCGCCGGGCTGATAGGTGGTGCGTGAGACCGGATCGACGGGCAGATAGGCGGGGCGCAGCTCGCGTACGCGTTCCTTGAGGACGGTCATCCCGCGGTCCCAGCCGATCCGTTCGGCGATCACGGTCGCGGGCATCGTCGGGGTCTGCTTCAACAGCTCCCGGATCTGCGGCTCGACCGCGTCGACCGCCGAGCCCTTGGCCGGCCGGGAGTAGACCGGCGGACGGTCGGTGGCCAGGGCCCGCTTCACGGTGTTCTTCGAGATGCCCAGCTGCCGGGCGATCGCCCGGATCGGCATCTGCTCGGCCCGGTGCAGCCGGCGGATCTCTGCCCAGTCCTCCACGGAAATCACCCTCTTCTCCTGACCTTCGATCAAGATCAGGTTGGTCAGAGGACCACGAAGTGGGTCAGTTTTGATCCGCCGTCAGAGGGTCACGATTCACCCGACGCCGACAAATTCCCCTTCCATCGCCGCAGGGGCTCTGCCCTCGCACCTCAGGGCGAAGCCTCTGAGCCTCTTTCGGCACGTCAGACGCCGCATCGCGACCTTAGCGAAGCAGCTACCGCGAGAGGCCCGCAGCCGATAAAGCACCACAAACGATCAGTAAACCAGTCCCTCATGAACACCGCCGACAGCCGCGTCAGGATCGTCACCCTGCTCGCCCAGCAGAGGCCCGAAGCCGTCAAGGGCATGACGGAGTCCGAGTGGGTGGACTTCAAGAGCGTGGGGCAGGCGGGTCCCTATGACCTGAGCCAGGATTCGAAGAAGTACGAGTTGGCCAAGGACGTCGCGGCCTTCGCCAACGCCGACGGCGGCCTTCTCGTGTGTGGGTTCAAGGCGACGCGGCGACCGACCGATCTCCACGAGACCGTTGTGAAGCTGACCCCCTTCGAGAAGAGGCTGGTCAACACCGACTCCTCCCGCTGGATCCTCACCGCCTGTTGTTCCTGCCCGGCCTCGGGATGCAGGCTCGCGATCCCCGTAAGCGGGCCGACCATCGCGCGGTGATCCCCGGCGGCGTAGGAATGGGGCTCGTTCAGGTCACTTACGACGTGGCCGACGCCTTCGTTGCCCACCACCCCCAGCACGACCCTTGGCGCTACTGGCAGCCCTCCGGGCCACGCCAGCCTTCGCCCTGGAACGGCGACAGTCCCTCGGCGCCGATGTACACCCTGGAGTACGACACCCTGGCGCCCGAACTAACGGTGGAGCGTCGCTGGCTCACCGAGCATTCGACGACGAACGCCTGATTCCTACGCCTCGGCGTTGCGTTGCCCACATGCCCAACGAGCCCCCGAACCCCGGCGCCTCACCAGCTCGAAGTCCACGGCCACACGCCCACATCGCACGCACCGAGCGGGCCGCCACGGGACCCAGGGCACGCTGCACCCCACCTCCCGAGTCGCTGGCATACCTCTCACCGCATCGATGCCCTACTCCGCTCCGATCACTGCCGTCGTTCTTCAGATGGCGCGACACCCGCCTCGCCCGCTTGGGGCACCCAAGGGGGACTTGTCGAATTCTTCACGATTACTCCGCCTCCTCCTCCATATCTCAGGAAAATTTTTGATGCAGCCCAGGGGGCTGACTTACGAACCCGCGACCGTCGAAATGTTACCCATAGCACGCAATACGCTTAATAGGGGCACTCGTCGAGGGTGAGGTCGGACAGGAGCATTCCCATCTCTTTGCCCGCCCACGGGTTGGGTATGGCGTTCTCTTTCAACTCGCACGACCACAATTCAGCCAGCCGTGAAGATCAGCTCGTTTCTGTTGACTCCGAATCACGGAGTGTCAGGGGAGGGAGCTGATCGTGCGTCACAGACCTGTGGCCCATGGCAGATCGAGAAGAAGACCGTTCCGGACGCGCAGGCTGCGGCAGATCGCCATCGGTGTGGTGATGCTGGTCGCGGCCGAGACGACATTGGTGTCGCAGGGCACCGGAGTGGCGTTCGCCACTGAGGCGGCAGCCTCAGCGTCCGAGTCCGCGCAGTCCGACTCAACTGATTCATTGGGGCCTGCTCAGGCGCAGGACGAGGCGTCAGCGGTGCTGATGGCCCGTCTGCAGGACCGGAACATCGAAGTGTTGTCGGCCCGGACGGCTGAGTCGACGACGTACGCGCTGCCCAGCGGGGAGCTGGAGACAGAGGCGTACGCAGGTCCGGTGCGGGTGAGGCAGGACGGCAAGTGGAAGGACATCGACACCTCGCTGTCCGACACCGGTGCGGACTTGACACCAGCCGCCGCTGCGGCTGATATCGCGGTTTCCGACGGCGGAGACACCCAGCTGGCGTCGGTGACGAAGGGCAATGAGTCCTTCGGGTTGGGCTGGGAAGACAAGCTGCCCACTCCGGACGTGAAGGACAGCACCGCCTCCTACGACCTGGGCAGCGGCCAGAGTCTGTCGGTCACCGCGCTGGCGCAGGGCTTCTCGGAGAACATCCAGCTCACCCAGCAGCCGGACAACGACACGATCTCCTACCGGATTCCGCTGGACCTGGACGGTTTGAAACTGTCGCAGGCAGACTCCGGGCACCTGCTGCTCAAGAACAGTGATGGCGACCTGGTGGCCGAGGCCCCGGCACCCATGATGTGGGACTCGTCCAAGGACGAGGCATCCGGCGAGTCAGCCAACCAGGAGCAGGTCACCACCAAGGTCGAGACCGCCGACGACGGTTCGCAGACCCTGGTACTCACCCCGGACAAGGACTTCCTGGCGACCGCGACCTACCCGGTGACGGTTGACCCGACCTCGACGCTCGCGGTGACCACGGACACCTGGGTGCAGAATCCGGATTACCCCGACTCGCAGGTGTCCTCGCAGGAGCTGAAGTCGGGCACCTACGACTCCGGTACGGATACGGCCCGTTCGTATCTGAAGTTCGACGTGTCGAAGTTCGCCGGCAAGCACATCACCGCGGCCACGATGTCGCTGTACAACTATTACTCGGCGACCTGCGACACCGGTGGCTCGGCCACCCTGGCCAAGCGCATCACCTCGACCTGGACGTCCTCGGCTATCACTTGGGGCGTGCAGCCATCGACGACCACGACGGGTCAGGCGAGCAACACCGGCCACTGGGGCGGCTCCACCTGTTCGGCGAACTGGTCGAACTGGAACCTGCAGACGATCGCGCAGGCCTGGGCGGACGGTTCGACCAACTACGGCCTTCAGATCCGCGCCGACAGCGAGAGTGACTCCACCACCTGGCGGCGCTTCCGCTCGGCGAACTACACGACCTCCGGCTATGCGCCGAAGCTGGTCGTGACCTACAACTCGTACCCGACGACAAGCGCGCTGGCGATCTCGCCGAGCGCGGTGAACGCCTACAGCGGCAAGCGGTACGTAACGACCTACACCCCGACGCTGTCGGCGAAGGTGACGGATGCGGACGGCTCCACCGTCAAGGGCCAGTTCGAGATCACCAACGACCCGTCGTACAGCGGTGAGACCTCCTATTCCTATACCGGTACCTCCGCCTCGGTGGCCTCCGGCGGCACCGCGAAGCTGGCCATCCCGAGCGCGAGCCAGCTGGCCGGAGCACATTTGCGCATGCGGGTGCGCGGCTACGACGGCACGGACTACGGGGCCTGGTCCTCGTACATCTACTTCGTGCCGAACGTCGCCAAGCCCGCGGCGCCGACGATCTCGTGTGCCGCGTATCCGTCCAGCACGTGGTCGGACAAGGTCACCAGCACGACGTGCACCTTGGCCACTTCGTCCAGTGACGGCGCGGGGTACGAGTGGGGCTTGGACGACTCCAAGATGCCGAACACGGCGCTGGACACGACCGACGGCAACGGCGGGGACACGCAGACGGTGACCATCAAGCCGGCCGACGGCTGGCACACGCTGTACGCGAAGACCATCGACTCCGGCGGCAACATCTCCACCTCCCAAACCTCGTACGGCTTCGGGGTGGGCAAGGCCAGCCTCAACTCTCCGACGACCGGGGACACGACGGACGGCGCCGTGACGTTGGCGTCGACTCAGTCGGGGGCGTTCAACGGCGTGACGTACCAGTATCGGGTCGGCGAGACGGACTCCTGGCACAGCGTCCCGGTCGCGGATGTCACCAAGTCCTCCGACGACTCCGCGGTCTCCTCGTGGCCGCTCGCGTTCTCGGCTTCCGACCAGCCGGACGACCTGGACTGGACGACCACCGCCACACTGGCCGATGACGGTCCGGTACAGGTGCGGGCGCTGTTCACCGACGGAACCAACACCTACGGCACTGATCCGGCCACAGTCACCATCGACCGCAAGGCGAACAACGCTCCCTCCAGCGATGTGGGACCGGGCAGCGTCAATCTGCTGACCGGTGACTACAGTCTGGATGCGACCGATGCCTCCGCGTTCGGAGCGGCGGTCACCCGGTCCTTCTCCTCTCGCGATCCGCAGGCGGCCGCCGGGCAGGATGGTCAGGTCGCGATCTTCGGCCCGAACTGGACTTCCGGCATCACCGCGGCGACTTCCGACTGGGCGTACGTCAAGGAGACGTCCAGCACCTCCGTGTCGCTCGTCGGCTCCAACGGTGACGAGACCGGGTTCACGCTGACCAGCGCGGGCGGCTGGACTCCTGAGCCGGGCTCAGAGAACCTGACGCTCACCGGCAGTCTGTCCGGCAATTCGTTCACGCTGAAACAGTCCGACGGCACCACGGCCACGTTCAACAAGGTGTCCGGCTCCGCCACTTGGCAGATCGCCACCTCCTATCAGGCGGCGGACAATTCGGCGAACACCACAACGGTGGTGTCGCAAGCCGCCCCACTCTCCGACGGGGAAATCCTGGCCGAGCCGAAGTACGTCATCGCTCCCACCGGCGCGGTCAGCGCGGCGGCATGCGCGGCCGATCCGTCCACGGCGGGCTGCCGGGTCATGGAGTTCGTGTACGCCACTTCCACGACCGCAACCTCCTCGGCCGCCGGTAACTACGCCGGCCTGGCGCAACAGATCAAGCTGTGGGCCACTGCGCCCGATGGCACATCGTCCACAGCCACCGTGGTCGCCGCCTACGACTACACCAGCGGTGGGCAGCTCTCCGACTCCTGGGATCCCCGGCTCAGCAACCCTCTGAAAACGTCGTATGCCTACGACAGCGTCGGACGAGTCATCACCGAGACGGACCCGGGCCAACTGCCATGGACGTTCACCTACGGCAAGGTCGGGAACAACAGTGACGCCGGAGACGGCATGCTGCTCACGGCTTCCCGTCCGACGCTGACCCCGGGCACTGCTTCCACCAAGGACGGCGGTACCGCCACCACCAGCGTCGTGTACGACGTTCCGGTCTCTGGTGACTCGGCGCCCCACGCGCTGGACGGGGACACCACGGCCACTTGGGGACAGACCGACAACCCCGCCTACGGCGCCGCGGTCTTCCCAGTCGGTTCGGTGCCGTCCTCGCACGACGGCACCGCACTCGCGTCAAGTGCCTACGACACAGCCACCATCAGCTACCTGGACACCAACGGCCGGGAGGTGAACACAGCCTCCCCGGGCGGGCACATCGCCACCACCGAATACGACGCCCAGGGCAACGTCATCCGGGAACTCACAGCGGCCAACCGCGAACTGGCACTTTCCAGCACCACGAGCGACGATCCACTGCTGGCAGGAGCGGTCTCGGCGGCCAGTACCACCGTGGATGCCGCCGACCTGCTGTCCACGATCACCACGTACACCACGGGCACCGACGGGTCCGAGGTGGAATCAGCCGATCTCGGACCACTCCACACCATCACACTCCAGCACGCCCTTGCTGGAGCCACTGCCGACGCCAACCTCGCCGCGGGCAGTCAGACGCTGGCGCGCGCCCACACGACGTACACCTACGACGAGAACCGGCCCAGCGACGCCACCGTCTCCGACCTGCTCACCTCCACCATCACAAGTGCCGCTGTCCCTGACTACCCGTCCGACGGTGACGCGTCTGCCGCAACCAACACCTACGACTGGACCACCGGGCGGCAACTGACCAGCGTCACGGACCCCTCCGGGCTCGCGCTCACCACGACCTATACCTACGACAGCAACGGCAACCTGCTCACGGAAACCTCCCCGGACCAGAACTCCACCACCAAAACCGTGACCACCTACTGGTCGGCCACGGGTACCGGCACCTGCCAAGGACGCCCGGAATGGGCGGGGCTGATCTGCCAGGACGCGCCCGGTGCCGGTATCACAGACGCCGGCAGCAACCCCGACGAACTGGTCACCAAGCACTACACCTACGACCGCTACGGTCAAGTCCTCACGCTGACCGAGACCGCCAACAGCTCGACCCGCACCACCACGTACACCCGGGACGCCATCGAGCGGGTAACCAAAACAGCCATCAGCGGAGGCACTGGCACAGCCACCCCTGACACCGACTACGTCTACGACAGTTCCACAGGGCTGTTGACCGGCGAGACAGGCAACTCCCAAAGCATCACCCAGACTTACGACGCACTCGGCCGTCTGATCTCCTACGCGGACGGGGCCGGCAACACCACGACCACGGCCTACGACCCTCAGGACCGCCCGGTCACCGTCTCCGACTCCGTGCCCTCCACCACCACCTACACCTACAACGCGACCACGGGTCTTCCGGCCACACTGACCGACTCGGTCGCCGGCACCTTCACCGCCACCGGCTACGACGCCAACGGCAACCTCACCGGCGAAACCCTGCCCAGCGGCTACAAGCTCACGCAGAGCTACAACAGCGTCGGCGAACAGACCAGCAAGGACTACGACGACTCCTCCGGGACCGCCGTCGTGCACGACCAGGCCGACTACACCGCCGCCGGCGCAGAGGCCGACCACAGCGAGAACAACGGCGCCAGTACGAACACCGGCTACACGTATGACGCCGCCGGACGCCTTACCCAGGCCCAGGACGACACCGGCGACACCTGCACCACCCGTGGCTACGGCTTCGCCAGCAGCGCCAGTTACGACCGGACCTCTTCCAGCACCGCGGTCAGCACCACCGACTGCGCGGACACCACCGCCGACACCACGACAACCACCACGGCGAGCCACACCTACGACACCGCCGACCGCATCACCGACAGCGGCTACACCTACGACGCGTTCGGCCGCACCACGGCCATGCCCGACGGCACCGCCCTGGCGTACTACACCAACGACCTCGTCCAGCAGGAGACCACCAGCACCACTCGCCAGACCTGGAGTCTGGACGCCGCAGAGCGTCTGGCCGGATGGGTCACCCAGACGAAGGGCAGCGACGGAACATGGACGACATCCGCCACCAAGACGAACCACTACGCCGACTCCAGTGACATCCCCACCTGGATAGCGGAGGACACGAGCGGCACAGTCACCCGCAACATCGGAGACCTCACCCACGGCCTGGCCGCCACCAGCACAGGCACCGGTGGCACCGTCCTTCAACTGGCCAATATTCACGGCGACGTCGCAGTCCAGCTCGCTGTCGCCACCAGCGCCGCCACCGCGTACACCTACGACGAATTCGGCAACACGGTCACAACGGCCCGCTATGGGTGGTCCGGCGCGGCCCAACGCTCGTCCGAAACTCCCACCGGACTCGTCCTCATGGGTGTCCGCCTCTACAACACCACCACGGGGCGCTTCCTTCAAACCGATCCTGTGGCCGGCGGGAACGCGAACGCCTACGACTTCGTCTACCAGGACCCGGTCAACAATTCCGACGTGTCCGGCAAGTTCTCGATCCGCTTCCATTGGACATACGTCTCCATCAAGTTCAACAAGAAGCAAACCTGGCAAATAGCCTCCACGCTGGGGATCGGTTCACTCGCGAGTCTCAAACACGGAAAGGCACTCATCAAGTACGTCGTCAAACGGTTCGGCATCGTCGCCTTCGAGGTAGCGGATCTCGCTGATGGCGTTGGTGAAGTTGCAATCGTCCTGGGCGTGTACGCGTGGTTGGCGGCTGAGGCGGGGAAATGCCTGGAGCTCCGAATCCCGTATAGTCCGTGGCTCACTCACAAATGGCCAGTCGCCGTCGTGCGCTGTTAGAGGGTTGGGGATGTGGGTATGAAGCGAAGCGAAATGCGTGACGGTGCACTCCTGCTGTTCGTCGCGTTCCTGGAAGGCTCACTGATCGTCACCGGGAAGATGTCCGCGCCCTGGGCGATCGGAGTGTCCGTCATCTACCTGATATTCCTGGCCTCCTACGTGCGGAGCTTCGTGCGCCGACGGCGCCCCTGACCCGTACCCTGCCCACCTGGCAGCCTTCCCACAGCGGCGGCCCACTGGATCCCTCAGTGGGCCGCCGCTCGCGTGAAACGTGCTGATGTCAGTAAGCATCGGCACAGTGGAAGGCGCGAATGCCCGCAGGCTCCGCCTCGCCCCAATCTGGGGCTGCCGGACCGAGGGCCCTCCTACATGAAAATTTAAGAGTCCTTAAATTACCTGACCTCGGTGCAGGAAAACCGCACTCGCAACCAAAGAGTGTTGCACAAGACAAGGCCGTGATCTGAGCATCTACGTTGCACGGCTGGGGGGGCGAGCGATCGTCAATTTCTGTGGACCGGTTCTACCGCCTGGCTATGCACTAAGGTGTTCGTGAAATATCTGCCAGGTTCCGGTCTTTTCCGACCCTTGCATCCAACAAGCGTCCAGAACGCGTCCCCCGAGGGGCACGCACAACCAGTTCAAGGATCCTCTCCCCAGCTGGGGAGAGGATCTCGAAACGATGCGCAGCGGATTTCCCTTCCTGGGCGAGCATTCCCCTGCCATCCGAGGACTGCACTCTGAACCAGTTCCTCAGCCCTACCGCGGCCGACTACATGCCCGAACTGGACGACCAGGTCGCCAAATCCGTGGCCCTACTGCGTACCGAGGCCGGACGCGATCCGTACAACCGGGACTTGACCGACCTCATCGGTGAACTCTCCACTCGCAGCGAGGAGTTCCGCACTCTGTGGGCCGCACACGAAGTGCGCCTTCACCACACCGGCGTCAAACGCTTCCGCCACCCCGCGGTCGGTGACCTCGCCCTCGCCTTCGAGGCGATGCCCATCCCGACCGACCCCGGCCTCACCCTCACGGCTCTCAGCGCGGAACCCGGGACACCCTCCCACGACAGTCTCAAGCTCCTGGCCAGCTGGGCCGCCACCCTCGATCAGAACGACACCGCGACCGCCGACAACGGACACAGCACATAGCGCAGCTCCCGAACGCCGGCATGAGCCCCACCACGGCCACACAGCCCGCCAGCGGATCCATCACCTCCTACAACGACAGCACCGGCACCACCGACCTCGTCATCGACTCCAGCGGCTACCACACCTGACAGACACACCCCCTTGAGGTGGTTGGGGCCAGGCCGACATGCGGCGCGGATGCCGATCCACGCTCAGGCTGCCACCACCACCCGCCTTCGCATTGCTGCAGGAGAGGTCGAGCACCTCTCAAAGGCCGCCGCTATACCTGGGTTCTGGGCCGTTTCCTCTTCGGGCCGTTTGCTTGCCCCTCGGCCACCGCCAGACGTTCTCTCAGCAGCCACCTACTGCCGCTGAACGCCCAGTGCCCCATCGGCACACAGACCGACGCCGCCCTACCCAGGCCCGCACAACCAGCAGAAGCGCGGAGTCCAGTTCCTTGGCCACATCGGCCGGAGTTGGCGAACATGAGCGCGGTAGCGGGAACCCGCATCTGGGCCGCCATGGGCGACTGGAACCGCGACCCGAGCAATCTCGCCATCAGACGAGGTTGGCACAGCGCGACCG